>DAISIS010000515.1:0-4119 GCA_036821925.1 Pirellulaceae bacterium | reverse complement strand
AGATCGGGACGAAGACCAGCAGCACCAGGCCGATCAACAGCGCGATGGCGACCACCGCGTACACGACGAACATCCACCACGGGAACCCGGCGCCGAGCCGTTCCAGCATCGGCCCCAAAGGTTGTTCCGCCTGACCCAGCAGTAGTGCAAGATGACCGCTCATGCGTGTGACCCCATATGACGACTCAGCAGGACGTCCAGCAGCCCCCCTCTCCGCCACCAGCGGCTGCCCCACCAGGATAGCCCATTCCCGGCCGCGGAGGTACCAGTGTGACGCGGGCGGCGGTCCCGCCCCCCGGGGGGCGATCAGTCGATCCAGCCGCCGCCCAGCACGCGATCGCCATCGTACAGGACAACCGCCTGACCCGGCGCGACGCCGTAGCAGGGGGCGTCAAAGACGACCTCCAGCCGATCCCCGGCGCGCACCTGGGCGGTGGCCTCCGCCGCCGCCGTATTGTACCGGATCTTCGCCTGGCAACGAAACGGCTCCTGGCCCGGATTGACCAGCCAGTTCGTGTGGCTGGCGTTCAGGATCTGGCGCGCCAACTCCGCGTGGCGTCCGATGACGACATCGCAGCTGTCCGGATCGATGCGGACGACGAAATAGGGCTCACCCAGGGCCACGCCCAGCCCCTTCCGCTGGCCGATGGTAAAACGCTCGATCCCCGCATGCTGCCCGACCACCCGCCCGTCCGACGTCACAATCCGCCCCGCCGTGTCGCGCGCCCCGCGCCGCGCACGGACAAACGCGTCGTGCGCGCCGGCCGGGACGAAGCAGATCTCCTGGCTGTCGCGTTTCTCGGCGACGCGCAATCCCAGCTCGGCGGCCATGCGGCGGATGTCCCGCTTGTGGTAGCCGCCCAGCGGCAGGAGCATGCGGTCCAGACGCTCCAGGCCGATTCCGAAGAGCACGTACGACTGGTCCTTGTCCCGGTCCACACCGCGGCAGAGGCCGGGGACGCCGCTCGCCGTAGGCACGCACCGCGCATAGTGCCCGGTCGCCACGTAGTACGCCCCGACACTCTCGGCGTATTCGAACAACTTGCCGAACTTCAGCCACTGGTTGCAGACGATGCACGGGTTCGGGGTGCGACCACGCACATACTCCCCCACGAAGTAGTCGATGATCTGGCCGAACTCCGCCTGCAGATTCAGCGCATAGAACGGCAGGTCGAGCTGGTCGGCCACGCGCTGTGCGTCCCGCGCGTCCGCGGCGCTACAGCATCCCTGCTTCCGGTCGGCAGAGGCGGCGGACGCCGCCGTCTGCTCGCCGTGCCGCATGAAGACGCCAATCACCTCGTGGCCGGCCGCCCGCAGCAGATGTGCCGCCACACTGCTGTCAACACCCCCGGACATAGCCAGCACGACGCGCGACATCGCGGCAAGTCTCTCCCGATCATCCCTGGCCGGCTGCCCTTGAGCGGCTGGCCGGGCCCACGGCCTCACACGGACCATGTCAGTCTAGGTGGCCGCAGCGTCCAGGGGAACTGCTGGAACTGCTGGAACTGCTGGAACTGCTGGAACCGCCGACCGGGCAGGAGGCGGGCTTCCCTCCCGGAGCCCCTGGGCACTATATTTCGAATGGAACGTAGCAGTGCCGCGCCATTTAGCCGGAAGGAAGCGAAGCGATGGAAGCAGAAATCGTCAGTCTCGCGGAGCATCTTCGAGAGCGGATCCTCAACCTGCGGGACAGTCTTTGACTACGCCAAAAAGAAAGCACAGACCGGCGAGATCGAGCAGCGGATGGCGGTCCCGGGGTTCTGGGACAACCACGAATCGGCGCAGCAGACCGTAACGCAACTCAAGGCGCTCAAGAACGTGCTCGCCCCGCTGGAGGAGGCGCTGCACGCGAGTGAGGACCTCGACGCCATGATCGAAATGGCCGAGGAGGACAAGTCGCTCGAAGCGGAAGTCACCCAGGAGGTGCATCGCCTCGAGACGCTTGTCGACAACCTCGAACTCCGTTCGCTGTTGAACGGCCCGCACGACGGCGAAGCGGCCATCCTCACGATCAACGCCCGGGACGGCGGCACCGACGCCGCGGACTGGGCCGAGATGCTGCTGCGGATGTACATCCTCTGGGCCCAGAAGAACGATTACTCCGTCACGCTCATGGACCGCAGCGACAACGAGGAGGCGGGGATCAACAACGCGACGATCGCCATCCGCGGCACCATGGCCTACGGGTACCTCAAGGGCGAAACGGGCATCCACCGCCTCGTGCGGATCAGTCCCTTCAACGCGGAAGGCAAACGGCAGACCAGCTTCGCGGCCGTGGATGTGTCCCCGGACGTCTCGGACGACGTGGAGATCGAGATCGACGAGGAAGATGTGCGGGTGGATACGTTTCGCGCCAGCGGCGCGGGTGGGCAGCACGTGAACAAGACGTCCAGCGCCATCCGGCTGACGCACGAGCCGACCGGCATCGTGGTCCAGTGCCAGAATGAGCGGAGCCAGCACAAGAACCGGTCCGCCGCCTGGAAGATGCTGCGGGCGCGTCTGGCGCGGCTGGAAGAGGAGAAGCGCGAGGCGGAGCAGGCGCAGAAGTACAAGGACAAATCGCGCGTCGGCTTTGGCTCGCAGATCCGCAACTACTTCCTGCATCCGGACCAGCGTGTGAAGGACGCGCGCACCGGCTATGCCGAAGGGAGCTTCCAGAAGGTGCTCGACGGCGGGATCCAAGGATTCCTGGATGCGTACCTGCGGTGGCGCGTCAGCAACGATTGAGCGGTGGCGCGTCAGCAACAACTGAGCGGCAGCGCGGCGTTACCCGCCGCGCCGGCGGGCGGATGGCCTATCCGGCCGGCAAGTCGTCCCACGGCGGTCGCCAGAACGGCAGGCGTGGCAGCAGGGCGGCCGCCGTGTCGAGCGCCAGATGCGTGGATACAGTCAGTCGTCCCGACGCGACTCCGTCGTGGACATCCAGGTGGCCCAGCAGCAGCTGCGTCAGATCGTACCGGGAGCAGCGGAGGTAGCTGCGTCCCAGCGTGCCCCGGATCAACTGCAGCCGGCGGCGGCGGATCACCAGCCGGTACTTCTCGTCGTCGATCAAGAGTCCGAGCTGGCAGGGGCGCGGCAATCCGGCGGCAGCGACGCGCTGGCTGAGGTAGCGCCCGATCAGCTGCAGGAAGCGCCGCGGCTGCAGGAGGCTGGCCATGAACACCATCCCCGTGTCCGCTTCGTGGCAGCAGTGGCTGCCGCCGGCCGCCAGCAACAGCGTGTGCAGCGGATCACCGGGCGGCGCGTCCACGCGGACACGATGGAAGTCGCGTTCAATCGCTTCGCCGCAGGCGCGCGCCAGCAGTTGAATCGACGCCTCGGGATGCTCGCGCGCACACATCATCTCCACAATGCGTCCCTGCCGCGTCGTCGCATACCCGACGATCGGCGCCAGGCAGTCGTCCAGTTCGATTCGGTCGGGGCCATCGATCGCGACGTACACCCGTTCATTGCCCCCGCGCCGGATGAGCCACTGCCAGTACGCTTCCGTACGGACGAGCGTCCCGTAGGCCTGCCACGTGTTTTCGTTGTACAGCCGCGTCAGCGCCGCCTGCTCCATCTGGCGCCACAAGCGAATGTTGTAGCGCTTGCGGCAGGGGGGAGGAAGCGGGAAGCCCGTCGCCCGCACCTGCTCCGCCTCACGCTGGTGCAGACACGACAGGATCTCACGCGGTCCCGCCACAGCATAGCTGTGCCGTCCACACACCACCCACCCGCGCCGCGCATAGAAGCGGGGCTGATCGGTGCGGAGCATACCCAGCACGGCGCCGCGCTGCACCAGGGCCTGGCGGGCCGCACTGAGCAACGCGGTGGCACACCCTTGTGCACGATACTCGGGCAACGTGGCCACATCGGCGACGAGGCCCACGGGCAGCACCCGGCCGCCGAACTGCATCTCGCGATGCAGCAGCCGCAGATGGGCCACAATCCGCGCACCGCATTTAATCACGAGGCGGTCCGCCGGCTCGTAGGCAGGGTCTTCGAGCTGCGCCTGGAACTCGGCCGGCGACGGCTGGCGAAAGACACCCACCAGAAACTGAAAGATCGCCGGTTGATCCGCGGGGGTCGCGGCCACCACACGCCAACCCGCTCGCGAGACCTCGTCGACCTGCCGCGGCG
>DAISIS010000514.1:0-4133 GCA_036821925.1 Pirellulaceae bacterium | reverse complement strand
GCCATCGCCGACCGCCAGCGCGGACTGGACGGGCGCGACCGGGTGATCCGCACCTGGCCGGCAGACGCGGTGGAGCGGGTGCGGGCCGGCGGCGATTTCGACTGCGACGGTTTCGTGTCGGTCTATCCCAAGTACGAGTGCCCGTGGCCGCTGAGCGACAAATATTTCCTCTGTGCACGCATGACGATGCGGGCCGGCCAGTTGCCGGGTCCGGGCGATGCGCAGTTCGGTGAAGAGATGGGCATCTACCTGGTCGACGTGTTCGGCAACGAGCTGCTGCTGCACGTGGAGGAGCCCGGTTGTTACGACCCGCAGCCGGTGCGTCGGCAGCCGCGCCCGCCCGTGATTGCGCCGCGCCGCAACTTCGACAACGGCGAAGGGCACTTCTACGTGGAGGACGTCTATCGCGGCACGCACATGGCAGGCGTCCCGCGCGGCGCGGTCAAGAGCCTGCGGGTCATCGAGTCGCCGGAGAAACGGCACTGGTCTCCCGGCTCCTGGAACGGCCAGGGTTATACGGCCCCCGCGATGAACTGGCACAGCCTGGAAAACAAGCGCATCCTCGGCACCGTGCCGGTGGAAGAGGATGGCTCGGCAGCGTTCTGCGTACCCTCGGACCGGTTCGTCTACTTCCAGTTGCTCGACGCCGACGGCATGATGATCCAGTCGATGCGGAGCGGAGCGCATGTGCAATCGGGTGAGCGGATGACGTGCGTGGGTTGCCACGAAGACCGCCGCACCGCTCCCCCTGCCCTGTCCGATCTCCCCCATTCCGCCCGACTGCCGCGCGCCTGGCAGCGGCCGCCCAGCCGCCTGAGCCCCTGGTATGGGCCGCCACGTGAGTTCAGTTTCGTGGCTGAAGTGCAGAGCGTGTTCACGCGGCGCTGCGCCGGCTGCCACGACTACGGCCAGGAGGCCGGCCGGAAGCTGAACCTGGCACCCGATCGCACGCTGACGTTCAACACCGCCTATACCGAACTGTGGCGCAAAGGATACCTGCAGTGCGTGGGGGGCGGACCAGCCGAAATCCAGCCTGCATACTCCTGGGGTGCGCATGCCAGCACGCTGGTCCAGGTCCTGCGCTCGCCGGGAACGCCCGGGCATGAACACCTGCAGCTGACGGCCGAGGAGTTCGATCGCATCGTGACCTGGGTGGACCTGAACGGCGTCTACTACCCGACCTACGCCTGCGCCTATCCCGACAGCTTGACCGGCCGCAGCCCGCTGGACGCCGCGCAGCTGGGCCGGCTGGCAGAGCTGACAGGGCTGGACTTCGGCGCGCAGCGCAGCTTCAGCACCAACCAGGGTCCGGAAGTGAGTTTCGACCGGCCGGAGCTCAGCCCGCTGCTGGCTCAATTCCCCGACACAAGCGATCCGCGTTACCGCGCAGCGCTGGCCATCATCCAGGCGGGGCAGGAACAGCTGCGCCGCCGCCCGCGCGCTGACATGCCGGGCTTCATCCCCTCTGAGCCCGACCAGCGCCGGGAGATCAAGTACGCGCAGCGCCGCGACACCGAGTTGCGCAATCGCGACGCGATCCGACAGGGGGAAAAAGTCTACGACGATCGCACCGCGACCGTGACAGCCCACCCGGTAACGCCGTAGTCCCGTAGGGTGAATCGGCCATGGCTGGTCGTTTGAGCCTGGGCCAGATCCACGGGGGCATCGTGAAACTGCGACGATTGCAGACGCTTCGGCACGTTGGCATCAACCATGGAGTGCTTGGCCGTCTGCCCGGCAACGTATTGATCAAGGACTCGGCAGTGTGCGTCAACAAGGCTGCCAATGTAGTAATTGCGGCGAAAGGCATTCGGCTGTTGTTTTCGGATCAGATACTGCCATCGGCCCTTGACGGATCTGACGATCTCTGAGGGGGACACTTCCGGCCGCGTGCTGAGGAAGAACGGGCCGACATGCGGTTGGTCGAAACGAGCCTCGAGGATGCGCACGCCGTCCCGTGCGGTGTCTGATTCCAGTTGTTCGAACCAGTGAGATAACGCTGGGAAAGCGACTTTGCCCAAGAGACTGACCGACCAATTCAACTGGAAGGCGGACGAGGTGTTTTCGTGGGTGTAGATTGCCTGCATCTGAGCCGTCCTGTAGCCAACCAGTTGAGGTCCTGCCGGACCAGGTCCGGCGGAAACGAATTGTGAGTTTTCGCGTCGCGGAGCGGCGTAACGAAAACGAGCGTTTCCTGTCTGGTGGCAAACAGGAAATGTGTCGTGCGAAATCCAGTTGAAATCATCTGCAGACGCACCTGCTGATACGTCGCGCCGCCTCGGTTCCAGATTCGCTCCTGGCACGTGCCATTGCCTGCTGCCAGTTGATGTAACCAATCGACCCGCTAGAATAATGGTCTGTGGTGGAGCAACCGAAGACGTTCGTTTCGGGTGACGCCGCTGAGACACTCTTTGAGGAAGCAAATCACATGGCAGAAGGAACGATCAAGCGGCTGACGGATAAGGGCTTTGGTTTCATTAAGACCGCCACCGACAAGGACTTGTTCTTCCACAATTCGAGCCTGGAAGGGGTTCGATACGAGGACCTTCAGGAAGGACAACGCGTGTCGTACACGGAAGGGCGTGGTCCCAAAGGGCCGCGAGCTGAGAACGTCAAGCTGATCTAAGTGCTGTGACCTGTCAGCAGGCTCCGGACCCACGAAGGTCGTCGGCACGTTGTCGTAGAGAACGAACGGCCTCCGCAAACCGGACTCTCATCCGGTGCGTGGCGCGAAGCGATACGCACGAATCGAGTCGGGGCGTGTGTGCGATTCGTTGACTGGGTGCGGTCGGACCTGTTCTGGAGTTGAGCGCCGTGTTTCGTCACGTTCTGTGCGTGTATCCCTATCGACGGACGTACAGTTCGAGGACGTCTTTCCCGCCGTTGGGGTTGGAGTACGTCGCCGCAGCACTGCGCCCGTATGCCGAGCGGATCGATTTAATCAACTTCCGGCATGAGCGTACACCCAGCACGAAGGCGCTTCTCCGGCCGGAGACCGATTTGGTCTGCTATTCCATCAACTGGCGTCAGGACCTGGAGCTGGTCCGCGACGACATCAACGCATTGCCGCCGCAGGTGATGACGATTCTGGGTGGTCGGACGGCGACGGAGAATCCGCGTCACTGGCTCGAGGCGTGTCCGAACGTAAATGCCGTGGTTTGCGGCGACGGCGAACAAGCGATCGCCGAGATCGCCGCGGGGCGCGCGTGGGCAGAGATCGCTGGCCTGGCCCACCGCGGGAACGACGGTCAGCTGGTGCACAATCCGCCGCGCGCCAACGTGCCGCTCAATGACGACCTGATGCCCGCGCGCGACTTGCGTCGGCAGCCGTACTACCTGACAAGCAAGGGCGTGAGCACAGGGATCAAGATAGACATGGTCGCCGGTTCGCGCGGTTGCCCGTTCAACTGCAAGTTTTGTAGCTTCGCGGTCAACCCGTGGGGCGTGAAGCGGCCCTGGACGCCGCGGTCGGCCGCGTCGATCGTCCGGGAGATCGAGCAAATCGACGCCGACCTGATTTTCTTCGTGGACGACTTATTCACGCATCAGCCGGACAGGGTCGTCGAGATCTGCGACATGTTGATCGCAAGGAAGATCCGCAAGCACTACATCGTCAACGCCCGGTTAGAGATCGCCAACCGGCCCGACGTCATCCACAAGATGGAGCAGGCCGGGTTCCTCGCCCTGCTAATTGGCGTCGAATCGACGCAGGACGTGACGCTCAAATCGATGGGCAAGGGGTTCACCGTCGCACAGATCCGCCAGCGGTTCGAAGCGCTCCGCAAGTCGAAGATGCTCATCAATGCGTATTTCATTGTGGGCAACATCGGCGAAACCGAGGAGCAAATGCTGTCCACTGCGTCGTTCGCTCGATCGATTGGCGTCGACCTCATCCATGTCTCCAGGTTACGCCATGAGCCGCACTCGGGTTTGCGCGAGCTGGTCGCGCAGACACCGGGCTACCACGTCGACAGCGGTGGCTTGGTCTATAGCGACGACTACTCCGCCGAGCACATTGCCCACCTGCGTAAACGGATCGACCGGCGGTTTTACAGCCCGCTGCACGTGGCGGGTGTGGTGATCAAGTTGCTGCAGATCCTCCACTGGCGAGTGCTGGCCAGCGCGGCGCTGAC
>DAISIS010000513.1:0-4139 GCA_036821925.1 Pirellulaceae bacterium | reverse complement strand
CTCATGCGGCCGCTGCACCGACCGAAAGAAGATATCTGGTATCCTGAAATGCGTTGGTTTTTCGGGAACCTTCTACAGGTCGATTCTACCGCGCGTTCACACGACTACCTGATACGGCTCAGTCGCCATCATTCGGCACACGAGAACTGGGCGGGCAGACCGGAAACGGGGAGCCGTACCTTTTCGCCGACAGACGCGGCAAGATAGACAGACTCCTGAGACGCGGCGCACATTCATCCACTGCCATACGCGTGTCCGTCCACACCTCGAGAAGGACGCTGGCAAGCACGCAGCTCGCCCGTTGCCTCGTGCGCCGGCATAAAGGTACCACTCCCCGTCTCTCGTTCGTCAATGAACTGCGTGTGATTGTAGCCGATGCCGGGCACGGAAGGCAAAGCGATTCGCTGGCCCGGCGGGCCGCGCGCCGGGGCGGCTCAGGCAATCGGCACCGATGGGAGGTCGTCGTCGCCCTCGTCCCGATGGTCGGTCGCCGGAGGCTGGGGAGCATCCGGCAACCAGAACAGGCGGGCCGGATGCGTCTGGTCGTGCACCTCACGCAGTATCCGTAGGGTGACAAGCTCGCGTCGCTCGTCGCATCCACCGTCACGCCGCCTCTTCGCGAGCGATGTCACACCAGGACCCGGATTGCCGTGTCCACAACAACAGGCGGTCGGACAAGGTGCATGGTGTGACGGCGCTCGCCGGAGCGTTGTGCGATCGGGCATGCGTTCTCGCGGCGAGCTGGTCACACCCTACGAGATGCTGGGGCAACCAGCCCGAAGCCGTTGTCGATGAACATGGATACGGTCGACATGGTTTGCGATCAGTGGGCGATGAGGGACTCGAACCCCCGACCCCCTCGGTGTAAACGAGGTGCTCTAACCAACTGAGCTAATCGCCCGGTGCGGAATCGCGTACGGGGAAATTCAACGCTGCATGATAGTCGGGTGAATGGGGGCTCGCAAGGCAACCTCGCGCTGGGCCGCCCGGCCGCCCGGACGCGCTGCCGCTGCAAACTGCGCGGTGCACACCTTGCTGAACGACGCTGCCATGTCACACAATGCAGGCAACGTGCTGGAGTGTCCCCCGACGGTGCCTGCGGAGACTGGAGGTCGCCACGAAATGACTTGTGAGATCCTGACGCTCATCGATCCGGACTCGGGCGCGCTGGCCCGCTTCCTGCCAGGTGTCGGCTGCAACTGTTTCCAGTTCCAGGTGCCGACCACGTCCGGGCCGGTCGAAGTGCTGTGGGCGGAGCCGGGTTTCGAGCGGGGGGACAAGCGGGCGAGCGGCAGCGGGAATCCGCTGTTGTTTCCCTTCCCGGGCCGGATCCAGGGGACCACGCTCCGCTGGGACGGCCGCGACTGGCCGCTCGCGCCGGGGGATGGGCTGGGCAATGCGATTCACGGTTTCGTCCATGAACGCGCGTGGCGCGTGGTGGAGCTCGAGTCGAGTCGCCTTGTGGCCGAATTCCAGGCGTCGCAGGACGATCCGCAGCTGCTCAACCGCTGGCCGGCCGACTTCCGCATCCGGGCGAGCTACACGCTGCACGGGGCGCAGCTGTCCGCTACCTACCGCATCGAGAATCCGGACGCGTGCCCGCTGCCGTGCGGCCTGGGCACGCATCCGTACTTCCGCCTCCCGTTGGGGGGCGCGTCGGCAGCCGCCTGCCGCGTCCGCGTGCCGGTGCAGCGCTGCTGGGAGCTGTCAGCGATGATCCCCACCGGCCGCCCCATGCCGCCGGACATCGCCGCGCGGCTGGAGCGCGGTCAGATGTTTCGCGACATGGCGTACGACGACGTGTTCTCGGACCTCGTCGCGCACGACGGGCGGTGCGAGGCCACGATCGACGATCCGGAGTCCGGGCGGCGCATGACGCTGACGTTCGACAGCGGTTTTCACGCGTGCGTGCTGTATACACCGCCCCATCGGGAAGCTCTCTGCATCGAACCGTACACGTGTGTCCCCGACCCGTTCCGTCTGGAATCGCTGGGCATCGACGCGGGGCTGCGCGTGTTGGACCCTGGGCAGTCATGCGAGCTGCATGTGGACATCGAGCTGCGCTAGTGCCGCCGCTGACACCTGCGTGGCGTAGCCACTATCGGCTAGTCGTCCTTGTCGTCTTCTCTGCCGCCCGCGTAGTCGTAATCCTCGTACACGAAAGGCAGTTTGCCCGCGCTCAGCAGCTGGCCGTAGGTCTTTTCGGCTTTTTCCGGTTTCTTGTTTTCGATGTCCGCCAGCGCCTTGAGAATCTTCTCGGGGTCGTTCTGGTCTTTCTTGGTCAGGTACTCGTTCAGGGCCTGGCCATAGGGGTTGCGGTTTTTCTTGCTGACCTTGCCATCGGCTCCCGGGCGCGGGTCGTGGCACACGGCGCATTTCTTGACGCGTGTGAATTCGTGGGCCACGGACTTGTGTGCCTCGCTGGACTTGTCACTGCCGTACTTCTTGAGAAACGCCTTGGAAAAGTTGAGATAGGCATCGGCTGATCGGAGGGGCAGAAAACACAGGCCGGCTACCAACGCGACACAGCAGGCGACGTACACAGTCGTATTCTTCATGCGAAATCTCCGGGAAATGTCGGGGGCCAACTTCTCACGCAGGCCTTTGCGTCAGCGCAGCACAACGGCGCCGGCCGACGGTCTGGGGGGGGACTCGGTGGCGTGCAAATCAAGCGGGAACAGGTGACGTCAGGGTAACCGGGCCAGCCGAAGACTGTCAAGAGACGGGCAGCTAGGTCCGGTGGCCGGCTAGGGTCGGGGGGTAGGTTTGCTGTCGGGGCGGGGCAGTCGCAGTTCGACTCGGGGCAGCAGTGAGGAGTAGTCGGGGAACTGCGGCAGTTCGGTCGGCACGATTTCCAGATCGCCCATGAACCAGTTCCCGCCGCCGCTGGGCTCGATGAAGTCGTCGAGCTTCTGGCGGTCGACACTGGAGGCGGGCGGCAGCCACGAGAAACCGGTCGCTGGCAGCGGATTGCGTTCGCCGTACCAGGACGGTTCACCGCGCCGTTCCTGCAGCTCGTCAAACGTGTACTCCTTGAACACGCTGCCGTCGGTATTCGATTCCACGCGCAACACGACGCGCGTGTTCTTGTAGAAGTTGTTGCTGCCGCTGATCGCCAGCTGGCTGCCATCTTCGGCCAATGGGGCGGAGCCGCGCAGCAGATAAAGAGGGGTGGCCGGTTTGGTCAATTGCGTGGCGAACAGGCAAGCCTGTGACTTGACGGTCACGCGGGCGGGATAGGGCGCATTGGTGTCCGTGCGGACGCGGCAGATGCCGCGGTCGGCGAACACCAGCAGCCGCTTGAGGCTCAGCGAGACATGCCCCAGCGACCAGGGCGGGTCCACGGTCGCGCCGCCCAGATCGACCAGCTGCTCCGAGCTGATCAGCAGGCCGTGTTCCCAGGTCAGCCAGAACGGGGTGGCCTGTTCGGACCGCACGAGCGAGGTCTGGCCGCGGGCGACGCAGTCGGTCAAGCGAATGGCTGGCGGGTCGTTGAGTTCTGCGAGGTCATACAGCAGGCCCGCGAGTTGATCCATGGGCATCAGGTCAAACAGCGCGACGTTGCGTGCGGTGGGCAAGCCGTCTGCGCCGACATTGCGGATCGTGAACGAACAGCGGCTGAACTCAGCGACCGGCACGCCGTCGAGCTGGAACAGCGCGCGGGGCGCTCGGTCTTCTGCGGTGGGGGAGAACTGCAGGTAGAAGTGCGTGTCCCGCCAGGTAATCTGACCGCCGTGCGCGCTGATCAGCGCTGGCAGCTCAGCGTCACTGCCCGCCGCTGATCCCGCGTCGCAGGCCAGAATCGGCGCGTACCCTTCGGCCGGCCGGATGGTGAGCCGGCCGCGCGCGAACCGGCTCAAGTCGAGGTCCAGAGGGCGCACGGTGCGGATGCCGTTGAACCGCAACTGGATCTCATCCACACCGCTGAGTCCGGCCGCCCGATCGATCGCCTCCTCGAGCGACCGGACGCCCAGCATGCTGCGTTCGAGCCGGACGTCTTCGTCGGAGACCACGAGCACGTGCGGGTCTGTGGCAGCTGCCGCCGGCGCGCGGCGGTCGGCGTCCTGCGTCCCGGCGGCGTTGGGCGCGCGCTGAGCGGCCGCCGGCGGGTCCTGGCCGTCGGCGGGCGGCGCAATCGG
>DAISIS010000512.1:0-4141 GCA_036821925.1 Pirellulaceae bacterium | reverse complement strand
TCAGGAACCAGAAAGGAGTGCAGTCATGACTCAGCCGATTGACGCGACGATTGTTGGGGGCGGCATGATCACGTTCGACCTGCTGTTGCCGTCGATCTACCAGCTGCAGCGCACTGGAGTGATTGGGCGTATCGACATCTGTGCTCTGGACAGCCCGCCGCTGAAGGCGTTGAAGGAAGGCTTTGGGCAGGCGTTTCCGGGTCAGGACTTCACGGCCCATCCGTCCGAGACCGAAGAGCCGCAGACGAAATTCCCGGACTTGTACAAGGAAGTCCTGGCGGCCATGCCCAAACGGCAGGCCGTGGTGGTCGCCATGCCCGACCCGCTCCACTATGAGGTGGTGATGGAGGCGCTGCAGAATGACCAGCATGTATTGTGCGTGAAGCCGCTGGTGCTGCAATATGCGCAGGCCGTGGAGATTGAGAAACTGGCGTATGACAAAGGGCTGTTCATCGGCATCGAATACCACAAGCGCTTCGACCGCCGGGCTTTAATCGCCCGCCGCCATTACGAACTGGGGGACTTCGGTGAGTTCGTGATGGGGGAGGCCAAGATGATCGAGCCCTACTACTATCGATCGTCGAACTTCCAGAACTGGTTCACCTGCGACAAGACCGACCCGTTCGTCTACGTCGGCTGCCACTACGTGGATCTCGTCCAGTTCATCACGGGACTCAAGCCGGTGCAGGTTTCCGTTGCGGGAGTCAAGGGTAAGTTCCCCAACGGAAATGAGGGATTCATGTGGGCCAACGGCCGCGTCATCTACGAGAACGGCGCGATTCTCTCCGTGACCGACGGCCTCGGCTATCCAGACGAAGGCGCCGGGAGTAACGAGCAGTGCTTGATGATGTTCTGCGAGGGAGCGGGCAAGACCGGCCTGATTGCGCACGACGACCAGTTCCGAGGGGTAGAGCACAGCTACCTGCACGGCATCGGCTGTGCCGGCAGCACATTCAACTATGTGAATCCCGACTTCTATCGCCTGGTGCCATGGGAAGGGCCCGGCTACCAGCCGGTCGGCTACGGATTCGATTCTGTCGCCGCCACACTCAACACGATTCAACGCATCGAGCATGCAGCGGCCGGCCTGCCGGAGGCGGAATCGCTGGCCAGACGCCGCGCGATCATCAAGGAAGTGGATGAGAAGGCCATCATCGCTACCCCGGCCAATAGCAATACCAACGAACTGGTCACAGAGGCGGCTCGGCTGTCGATCCTCAACGGTGGACAGCCGGCATCCATCTGTTACGGCCAGGATCCGCATGTCGAACTGTGACCAATCGATCGGGCGCTATGCGACTGATTGACGCACCAGGCGCGGCATGGTGGATGGTACAATCTGCATGGCGCGCTGTCGCCGGGGCGGATCTGGCGACAGGACCTGCTGAGCGGTAAAACTGGTAGTCGTGGTGGTCCGATTTCCTGGCCTTTGACGGTTGGAGTGGTGACATGTGCATCCTACGAATTGGGCTGGTCGTGATGGTCGCCGGCACCTGGGGTTTGCGGAACACGCAAGGCGCGGAGCCGGCCGTCGCAGCGGTGACTGCAGGCAGCCGGGCAGCGGTCCCGGTTGAGAGGATCGTCGTGGACCCGGCGGCCGATGCAGTGGAGAAGGCTGCGGCGAAGGAATTGCAGAGCTACCTGGCGCGCATGGGCGGCGGGACTGTGCCGGTTGTCGAGTCAGCAGATCCGGCGGTGGCCACGCCAGGTGCGGTCTGTGTGGGACGCGGCGAGGTGTCTGCCGCACTCTGCCCGCCGGCCACGCTGGACCAGCTCGGACCCGATGGCTTTGTGCTCCGCGCCCAGGACGGCCGTCTGGTAGCTGTGGGCCGGAACCATCGCGGGACCGCCTACGCCGTGTACCGGCTGCTCGAGCGACTGGGCTGCCGTTTCTACGCCCGCGACCTGGAAGTCGTGCCGACAGCGGCAGCGGTCACTGTGCCGGAAGACTTCGAAGTCACAGACAACGCCGCGTTCGAGTGGCGGGCGATGCAGGGCACCATTGCGCCGATGAAGTGCACCCTGTCGCCTGGCGAATGGGAAGCGACGGTGGCGGATGTGGACGTGCCGAAGATGATGGCGTTTCCCCCAGGCGGCTTCTGGCACCACACCATGGGCTTCCTCCTGCCCGCCAAGCCGCTGGCCGAGACGCACCCCGACTACCTCGCTCAGATCGGCGGGCAACGGCGGGTATCGGAGCCGGCGGTGCAGCAGTACTGTCTGTCCAATCCCGAACTGCTCGCGCTGATGACCGACCAGGTGCTCGCATGGATCGCCAGCGATCCGGACAAGGACTACTACCCGGTCCATTATGGGGACGTGGTCAGCTTCTGCGAATGCGACAAGTGCAAAGCGATGTATGCAGAGAAGGGGAGCATTACCGACGCGGTGATCTGGTTTGACAACCAGATTGCCAAGGCCGTGGCGGCCAAGTATCCGGACAAGTATGTCACGATCCTTGCCTATCACAGCACGCGTACGCCTCCGAAGAAGGTGAAGCCGGAGCCCAACCTGCTGATCATCTTCTGCGCGATTGTGGAGTGTCAGGCGCGGCCGTGGGCGCACCCGGTGAACGTTCAGCGCCGAGTGCTGCAGGACCTGGAGGGTTGGATCGGCCTGCACCCGCTGGGCCCGCAGGGGATCATCACGTTCGAGTACCCGACCACCTACAACTATTCCGGCTTCACCTATCCGGCGCTCTATGCTTTTGTGGAGAACGTGCGCGAGTACCGGCGTCTCGGCCTGCGCGGCGTCTACATCTGCGGGCTCGGCGGCTGGAAGCACCTTGAACACGCTTACTCCTACGTGATCCCGCGGATCCTGTGGAATCCGGACCAGGACATGGGCACTTTGCTCGACGAATTCTGCGCAGCCTGGTATGGCTCCGCCGCCAAGCCGATGCGTCAGTACATCGAATGGCTCCACACCAGCGCCATGCAGTCGCAGAGCGAGGGCGTGATGGACTGCCATGCGGGTCCTGGACAGGCTTTCTTCCGCGAGCTGTATACGCCCGAGTTCATGCAGCAGGCCTACGCGCTGTTCGCCCAGGCCGAGGCGCAGGCCGAGGACGATACGGTACGCAAGCGAATCGCCAAGGAGAAATGGGGATTCCTGTTCACGGACCTGTATCTGCACGGCGTCAGGTCCGGCGAGATCGTGCCGGCGGACACGCCCAGCGGGATCGAAACGTCGCCACCCAGGCAGGTCGACTTCCAGAAGGTTTCGGAACTGCTGCGGATCAGCCGGCTCTACAACCGGCCGTGGGTCATCAACCCGCGGGCCTGGCACCATTACAGCCTGTCGTCGCTCGTGGGGGTCGAACCGGCGGGGGAACGCTGGTGGGACGACCCACGCGTCCGGGAACTGATGGACGATCCCGCGCGTGCCTTCCGCCAGGCGGAGGAGCAGCACCAGCAGCGCGTGCAGCGCCTCGTCACACTCGAGAACGACGACCTGCAGGCGATCATCGTGCCCACGCTGGGCGGGCGCATCTGGCGGCTCTACCACAAGGGTCTGCAGGTCGACCTGCTGCGGCGCAGCGGCCTGCCGATCGGCGGCCTGGAAAAAGGCCTGCCGCACGAGCCGTATCTCAGCCTGGGGGGCTATGAAGAGTATGCTGGGCGCGAATTCGGCGCCATCGGTTGGGGCCAGGACTGCACGTGCGACGTCGCTGCCGACGGTACGTCCGCGACGCTCACCGCCGTGCTGGAAAACGGACTGAAGCTCGTCCGTGTGGTCTCGCT
This sequence comes from Pirellulaceae bacterium, assembly GCA_036821925.1. Classification (GTDB taxonomy): domain Bacteria; phylum Planctomycetota; class Planctomycetia; order Pirellulales; family Pirellulaceae; genus JAAYDI01. The sequence continues at coordinate 398 of DAISIS010000512.1, read as the reverse complement.
GGCCGCCGACAAGGCCGAGGTGATCGTGGATTCGCGACTGGAAAACACCGGCACACAGGCTGTGCAGGACGTGGTCCTCCGCGTGCATCCCGAGTTCCGGCCACAGGCGGGCGGCGAGATGCCGGAACTGCTGGGCTTGAGCGGCAGCGGCACGTGGGAAACGATCGCCTACCAGGGCGGTGACAACGCGCTGACAGGATCACGTCGCCCGCAGGGTGGCTGGGCAGTCCTCTTCCCCCAAGCCGGTCTGCGCGTGGAAAACAGGTTCGATCCGGCGCAGGTCGAGACCTGTTTCTTCTACGACGGCAGGACCTTTTTCAACCTGGAACTGTTTTCGCCGGGACGCGATCTGGAACCTGGTGCCAGCCTCGGGATTCGACACCGCTACCTCGTCCAAC
>DAISIS010000511.1:0-4167 GCA_036821925.1 Pirellulaceae bacterium | reverse complement strand
CACGCACCTCCCGCATCAGGACATCGTCGGGACTGCGATTTCGGCCACGACTTCTTCCACCACCTGTTCCGGCGTCCGTTTGCGGAGACGGCTCTCGGGACGCAGAATCACGCGGTGTGTCAGCACCGGGCCCGCCACGCGTTTGACGTCGTCGGGCAGCACGTACTGCCGGCCGCGCAAGGCTGCCAGCGCCTGGGAACAGCGGAACAGCGCCAGGCTGGCGCGCGGGCTGCCCCCCAGACTCAGGTCCTCGTGGCTCCGCGTGTCGTGCACGATCTGCATCAGGTACTGGCGGACCTTCTCATCCACACGGATGTCCCGCACCGCCTGCTGGCAGGCCACCAACTCGTCCGCCGACACGACGGCCGCCAGTTCCTCGAGCGGGTGCTTGTGTTGCAGCCGCTCCAGCATCTGGAGTTCTTCCTCCAGGGTGGGATAGCCGAGGCTGAACCGCATCAGGAAGCGGTCCAGCTGCGCCTCGGGCAAGGGGAACGTCCCTTCATGCTCGATCGGATTCTGGGTGGCGATCACCAGGAACGGCGGCGGCAGCACATGCGTCACGCCGTCGACGGTGACGCGTCCCTCCGCCATCGCCTCGAGCAACGCCGCCTGCGTGCGCGGCGTCGTGCGGTTGATTTCGTCGGCCAGCAGCAGCTGGGCAAACACCGGTCCCGGCCGGAACTCGAACTCGGCCGTCCTCTGATTGAATACCGAAGCGCCGGTGACGTCGGTGGGCAGCAGGTCGGGCGTGCACTGGATCCGCTTGAACGCGCACCCGACGCTGCGCGCCAACGCCCGGGCGAGCATGGTCTTGGCCACGCCTGGCACGTCCTCCAGCAGGATGTGCCCCTCCGAGAACCAGGCCACCAGTGCCAGAATCAGCTGCTGACGCTTGCCGACAATCACGCGTTCCACGTTGGCGATGATCCGTTTCGCCGTCTGGTTGGCATCGACCACGTAGGACACCTTTGAGCAAGAGCAAGGAGACGGCGGCGCGGGTCGCGACCGGACCGGCACTCTCTGTCATCCTACCAAGAGCTTCACGGCACCTTCAACAAGAGCGGGGTGCCCTCGTCTGCGTGGGGCAGGTGTCCCGCCCGTCGTCTCCGCTCACCCAGCGCCAAACGGCATCGATCCGCAGCCCGGATGCCTGTTCGCCGCGCAGTCTAGAGTGTACCATCGCAGCAGACATGTCCACAGGTTGCATTGATCATGCCGGACGATGAACCCATCCTGGAAGCCCGCGAACTTGGCCGTTGCGTGCCCGCCACGAACAGGTGGCTGCTGCAGCACGTGTCGCTCAAAGTGGCGGCGGGGGAGCGGATTGTGGTGGTGGGTCCCTCGGGCAGCGGCAAAACGCTGCTGCTGCGCAGCCTGGCCTACCTGGATCCGCTCGACGCCGGAACACTCTATTGGCGCGGCCACGCGGTGGCGCGGCACGCTGTGCCTAGGTTCCGTAGCCGCGTGGTGTACCTGCACCAGCGTCCGTCGCTGATCGCAGGCACGGTGGCCGAGAACCTGCAGTACCCGTTCCAGTTCTCCGTGCACAGGCCACGGCAGTTCGACGCGACCCAGATCGAGCACTGGCTCCGTGACCTGCGGCGGGAACCCGACTTCCTGCAGAAGTCCAGCCGGGACCTGTCGGGCGGTGAGGCCCAGATCACCGCGCTCCTGCGCGCAATGCAGTTGGCGCCCGATGTGCTGCTGCTGGACGAGCCCACGGCGGCGCTCGACCCGGCGTCCGCGCAGGGGGTCGAGCAGTGCGTCAGCCAGTGGTTCCAGCAGGCGCCGCAGCAGCGGACGATCGTCTGGGTCAGCCACGATCAGGAGCAGGCGGCACGGATGGCCGACCGCCGGCTCGTCATGGCCGCCGGTCGGATCGTCCAGGGAGCGTGAAACGGTGGCGTATATCGACCTGACCTACACCCAAGTCGCGGCCGCAGCGCTGTTGATCCTGATCAACGGCGCGATCTCCATCGCCCTGCGCCTGGGCATGGAACGGACGCTGGCCTGGGCGTCCGTGCGGACCGTGCTGCAGCTGTGGCTGGTCGGCCTGGTGCTGGAATGGGTGTTCCAGGTCGACCGCTGGTACATCGTCCTGGCGTTGTTGACGCTGATGACGCTGATCGCCGGCATTACTGCCGGGCAACGCAACCGGCGGCGCTTCCCGGGGATCTGGCTCAACACCATCGTGTCGCTGTGGGCGGCCACCTGGTTGACAACCGCCTATGTCTTGTTGGTGGTCCTCCAGGACACGACCAGCTGGTATCAGCCGCAGTACGCCATTCCGCTCGTCGGCATGGTGCTCGGCAACTCGCTCAACGGCACGTCCATCGGACTCAACAGTTTCACCGACACACTCGTGTCGCACCGGGAACAGGTTGAGATGGCGCTGACGCTCGGCGCCAGCCGCTGGGAAGCCGCCCGCGCACCCGTGCAGCACGCGGTGCGCACCGGCATGATCCCCATCATCAACTCGATGATGGTCGTCGGGATCGTCAGTCTGCCGGGCATGATGACCGGCCAGCTGCTCTCCGGCACCGCGCCGATCGCGGCTGTCAAATACCAGATCGTGATCATGTTTCTCATCGCGTCGGCCACAGCGCTGTGCACCGTCGGAGCGGTGCTGTTGAGCTTCCTGCGGCTGTTCAATACGGAGCACCAGTTTCTCTTTCGGCGGATCAGCGATTGACAGTGGGACCAGGCGGCGGGCCGGGATTCCCACGTGACCGACCGGCAGCCTGCCCCGCCCGGCGGGGCGGCGACAATACGATGTGAGGCACGAACCATGCGTTGCCACGCTTGGGTTCTGATGGTCGTCTGCGGCGGACTGCCCGGCGGGATCGTGCGCGCCGAGCAAGCCCCGCACAGCGGGGAACTGACCCGGCGTCCCAATGTCCTGTTCCTGCTGACTGACGACCAACGGGCCGACACGATCGGAGCGCTGGGCAATCCGGTCATCCGGACGCCACATCTGGATCAGCTGGCGCGCCGCGGCCTGGTGTTCCGCAACGCGTATTGCCTGGGGAGCAATTCTCCGGCCGTCTGCCTGCCCAGTCGGAACATGCTGCTGAGCGGCCGGTACTACTTCCGCTGGGCCGGCCAGAACTACGCGTCCGGCGACCAGCCGAATTTTCCCGACTCCTTGCGGCAGGTGGGCTACGAGACCTGGCACGTGGGGAAGCTGGGCAATACAGCGCGGGAGATCCACCGGCGTTTCGAACACAGTCAGTACGTGGAGGACGAGCAGTGCCGCACCTCCGGGGAGCACGGCCAACAGTGCGTCGACCGGGCGATCGCGTTCCTCCGGTCGCGGCAGACCGACAGGCCTTTCTTCATGTATCTGGCCTTGGAGGGCCCGCACGACCCGCGTGTGGCAGCGGAACACTACCTGCGGCAGTACGACCGTGCGCGCATCCCCGTACCGCCCAGCTTTCTGCCGGAGCATCCGTTCGACAACGGCGAGCTGGCGGTGCGCGACGAGCAGCTGGAGCAATGGCCACGCACACCGGCGGCGATCCAGCGGCATCTGCACGAATACTACGCCTGCATCACCAGCATTGACGGCCACATTGGCCGCCTGCTGCAGACGCTTCGCGAGCTTGGCGAATACGAACGCACCCTCATCGTCTTCTCGGCGGACAACGGATTGGCGATTGGCGCGCATGGCCTGATGGGCAAGCAGAACCTCTACGACGATGGGATGCAGGTGCCGCTGATCCTGTGCGGTCCCGGCATTGCCCCCGGGCAATCCGACGCGCTGGTCTACCTGCTGGATATCTATCCGACGGTCTGCGAGCTGGTGGGGGCGCCGCCACCGCCGGGGATCGACGGCCGGAGTCTGGCCGGGGTCGTTGCGGGCCGCGACGCGGGCGTCCGCGACACGCTGTTCCTGGCCTATCGGGATGTCCAGCGCGCGGTGCGCGACGCGCGCTGGAAACTGATCGTCTACCCGCACTGCAACCAGTCTCAGCTGTTCGACCTGCAGACTGATCCCTGGGAGACTCGCAATCTCTCCCGCGACGCCGCCCAGCGCGAACGTCTGTCGCAGTTGCTGCAGCGCATGCGCGAGTGGCAGCGCGAGGTCGGCGACACGCTCCCGCTGCCGACGCAGCTCTGAGCGGGCGGCCACCCGCTTGCTGCGGCGCTACTCCCCGTCCCCGGCCA
>DAISIS010000510.1:0-4169 GCA_036821925.1 Pirellulaceae bacterium | reverse complement strand
CGCGACCGACTCGAGTTCCGCCGGAAAGGCGACGGTGAACTCCTGCCGCGGATGCAGATTGGCGAAGCGCCGGTTCGCGCGCGACTGCACGCTCAACAGATTCACCCGTTCGGTCACCCGCAATGGATCGCCCACCGGCACCTCCGCCAGGTCCGGCACGTGTGCGGTGAGCGTCTGGCCGTCAAACGTGTATTCCTCACCGGGCTCCAGAGCGCGCGGGAGTTCCAGCTGGCCGGGGTCAGGCTGGAGCCACGTACCACCGGACAATTCCACCCGCGGCACGTGGGGGACCGGAGTCGGCATCCCGCCGGTGTTCCGGACGCACACGCGGGACAACGTGATGCGGCTGGTCGGCTCCGCAGATTCGTCTTCCAGTTCCAGCTGGTAGCCCTCGATTTCGACCTCGTACCGCTGGGCGTATGGCACCACGCGCCCGGGGTCATGCACCAGAATACGAAAGTCGCCGGCGCGCCCCGCCATGCCCGGGATGAGGACCGCGGCGCCGTCGCGGCCGCGATGGCCGGGCGGCCCGTCGGACCCGCCCGGGTTGCTGTGGTGGTGGTGCACGGTATGCGGCTGCTGCCGGCCCTGCGCGTCGCGGCGGTATTCCGTCGACGTGGTCGTCCACGAGTACGAGTGGCCGCCGTCTCCGCCGGGCCCTCCCGCGCCCCCCGCTCCATTCGCGCCCACCTCGCCCCCCGCGCCGCCGGCCACGCGCGCGTGAATCAGCATCAGCAGGTCGGCGTTCTGCCGATCGACTTGGACGACGATGCTCCCGCCGTCTCCGCCCGGCGCGCCACTGGTTCCCGCGCCACCATCCCCGCCGTCTCCGCCGGGTCCCCCGTCGCCGCCGGCGAAATGCTGTGTGGCGTCCGCGCCGTCGTGCCCTTTGCCGCCCGCCTCGCCATCTCCGCCGCGTCCCCCATGGCCCCCGTGGCCGCCGTTGGCGACCAGGCGGATCACCCCCTGTGACCCGATCGCCACACGCTCCTGCACGGACTCGGGGCGGCGCCCGGGAACCGCCTTCTCCCCCTCCAGTTCGACCGCTTCGGCCGCCTCGCGGCCCGGCCGCAACCACAAGTCGATCGCCCCCGCATGCTCGCCGTGCTGCGGTTCGGTCGCGTTGCCGCCGCGCCGCCCCGGCTGGGCGCGCGGCGCGACAGCGTCCGCAAAACTCGCCCCGTCACGGCCGTCCGCCCCGTCGACACCGCTCACGTCGATGACCAGCAGGTCAGGCTCCACGATGACCTCGGCATCGCCGCCCCTGCCTGGTTCCGACAGCTCTTGGGGATTGTCCATGCGCTGATCCAGACCCCGTGTGATGAGAAGTCTTGTCGTTTTCGCACACCGGCCGGTGTTCCATATTACGGGACGGCGGCCGCGCGTGCCATCGTCGCCGGGCAGAACGGGGGCGCGGGAGGGGGCGAATCGGGAGGAAGACGGAGGGGTGACGCTACTGCGGCCACGGCGCCGGGCCCATGGCGTGAAACACCGTCAGGCGTTCGTTCCACTGGTGGGCATACGCCGCGGCCCCGCGTGTGCTGCAGGTCATGCTCAGACTGCGCGAGGCGAACGCCCGCACTTCGGCCGGCGTCAGCGGGCGGGCGAACAGGAAGCCTTGCGCATATTCACACCCGAGTTCCTGCAGCGCAATCAGCTGGGCCGGCGTTTCGACCCCTTCGGCCACCATGTCGATCCCCATATTCTTGACCATGACAGCCAGTCCGTGAATGAGCGATGCCACGTCCTTCGAGTCCTCGATGCCGTTGAGCATCGAACGGTGGATCTTCAGCACGTCCACCGGGAACTCGTGCAAGGAGGCGAAGGACGACGTGCCGGTTCCGAAATCGTCAATGGCCAGCTCGACTCCCAGCTGCTTGATGGCGCGCATCGCCTCGACCGCAGCGTGAATGTCGCTGACAAACGCTTCTTCGGTCAGTTCCAGCTGCACGTGCGCGGGCGGGATGCCTGTTTCGCGCAGCACGCGGTCGACCAGTTCCGGAAGATCGGGCCGGTTGAACTGGCGTCTGGATACGTTGATGGACACCTTGTGCGGCGCCGTACTGCCCAGTTCCTCCTGCCAGTGCACGAACTGGCGGCAAGCCTCGCGCAGCGCCCACTCCCCGAGCGTCACGATCAGATCCGACTCCTCCGCCACGGCGATGAATTCGCTGGCATCCACAAACCCGTCGGCCGGGTGCCGCCACCGCATCAGCGCTTCCACCGCCACAAACTCCCCGCTCGACACCGACACGACCGGCTGGTAGGTGAGCGACAGCTGCGGAGTGCCAATCGCCCGGCGCAGCTCGCTTTCCAGCCGCTGCCGGCGCTGCACCCGTTCGCGCATCGAGGCGTCAAACACCGTGTAGCGGCAACGTCCCAGCCGCTTGGACTCGTACATCGCCGTGTCGGCATCCCGGATCACGTCTTCCGCGCGCTCGTACGACAGATCCCCGATCACAATCCCGATGCTCGCTGTGGAGTACACTTCGTGCTTGCCCAGCGTGTAGGGCCTGGCGAGCGCTTCGAGCAGGCGCTCGGCGACCGCGGACGCTTCCGCAGGGGTCTGGATGTCGTCCAGCAGCACGACGAATTCGTCGCCGCCCAGCCGGGCGTGGGTGTGTCCCTGCGTGTGCGCACACACGGAGTCCACCGCCCGCACGTTGTCGCGCAGCCGCTGGGCGATCCCGACCAGCAGCGCGTCCCCCACGCTGTGCCCGAGGCTGTCGTTGATGATCTTGAACCGGTCGAAATCCAGGAACATGACGGCGTACGTGTGGTCGGGCGCGCGGTGGACCCGGGTGATGGCGTGCTGCAGCCGGTCCAGGAACAGACCGCGGTTGGGCAGGCCGGTGAGTTTGTCGAGCCGGGCCGCCCGCGTCAGTTCGTCCTCGACCTGCTTCAGCCGCGCCACATGCTGCGTGATCGCCTGCACAGGCTCCAGGACAACCCGTCTGACGAGGCCGTCCACGGCCAGCGCCGCCAGGGCCACCGTCGCCAGCACGGCGATCACCAGCGGCAGCAGCGGGGTGATCGGCGGCGGTCCTGTCGCCGGGTCGTCCAGACGCACCAGCAGTGTGCCGGCCGACCCCTGTCGTCCGCCCGCCCAGGCCGGCGGCACATCCACGGGAACGGACCAGGTCAGCGCCACGCCGCATTCGTGCCGTCGGACGGCGCCGCCCGCGCCGGCGCTCCCGGTGCGCGCCAGCCAGCCCCGCACCGCAGGCGGCAACTGACCGGCCGGCAGGCCCAGCCACTCGGGCGTCGACCCGGCAATGACGCGCGGCGGATCTCCGGCCGTCACCACCAGCGTCTGGACACCCGGCTCGTGCGCCAGCGTGCCGACCCAGGCCTGAAACGACTCCAGCGCGGCGCCGGCTTGCGCGCCGAGCGCGATCGAGCGTGCCAGCAGTGCCGCGCGATCCGCCAGGTGCCGGTCGTGCAGCCGCACCTGGGTCCGGTGGACGGCTACGACGGCCACCAGCGACACCGCCAACGCCAGGACCGCCAGCGGCAAGACGATTCGCAGGCGAATGCCCGCACACCGCCGACCGGGTGTTGTCAATATGGCGTCGAGTGCGTCTGTCCCCACGGCCCAGCTTCCCTCGCGGCTTCCGTCTGCTCAAGCGGCGTGACTGCAGCACCGCGCGCGGCCTGCACATCGTCGCTCAGCCCCGAGCAAACATAGCATCAGAAGCCGCACCAGTGTGAGGTGACAGACAGATGTCACAATTGATGCCGACGCACCAATCGCTATAACCGGCAACCGGTCCCCGCTGGCGGCCCGGTCACCGGCCCAGGATCTGCTTCAACCCGGCCAGCGACCGCCGCGTGCACTCCATCGGCGAGTTCCCGTCCGGATAGACTTCCTGTTCGATCGTGTACCACCGCGTGGCCCCCACCTCCTCACACGCCCGGAAGATCTCCTTCCACTGGACGGAGTCCTGGCCGATGTAGGCTTTGCCAGTGTCACCGACCACCGCCGGTTTGCAGTGGATGATCTGGTGGCGCCCCGGATACTTGCGGATCAAGGCGACCGGGTCGACCCCCGCCGCCGTCGTCCAGCCCACATCCTGCTGCAGGACCACATCCGGGGTGGTCCGCTCGGCGAACAGTTCCCAGTCGGTCTTGTCGCCACAAAAGCCGAGCAAGACTTCGGCAATGCTCCG
>DAISIS010000509.1:0-4188 GCA_036821925.1 Pirellulaceae bacterium | reverse complement strand
TCATACGAAGGCGGTCATCCAGCCGCCGTGCGCTGCGATAGTCTGCTCGATCTGGCGCATGCAGGTCACGGTATCCTGCACTGCCAGCAGGATCTGGCGATAGTGCGCCAGATCCCGGCTGTCGAGCGTGCGACCGCGGCGGTCTTTGAGCCACTTGTGGCAGACTTGGTGGGCTCCTACGTGGAACTGCCAGACGCCGGCCGGCACCGGTCCGATCGAGACGCGGTCATTGAGATAGACCCGTCCCTTGTCCAGACGCGGTCGGCTGAGTGTGACCCGGGACGCGGGCTGCACGCCTGCATACTGAGGGCCGCCGGCTGCCGCCGCTGCGTCCGCTTCGCTGCCGCCGGCAAACGCGGCGGGGAAGGACAGCCTGGTGCGGAGCAGGTGGCGTGTGACGAGCCGCGTGCCGAGCGCTGACAGTTGCCGGAACAGCTCGCCTCGTGCGGGAACGAACACGCGGGGGAAATCGACGCGCAGGGACGCTGCAAATCGTTCCCGATAGCTCGGCGCGTGAAACAGGGCATAGATGTAGCCGAACAGCGCAAGCGGCGTGAAGTGGCCATCCGCGGCATCCTCCGCGCCCGGGTTCCACGCCAGCCCCAGCTGGTCTGCCACCCGCTGCACAAACGCGGGCGAGAAGTTCACCTGGCGGGGTCGTGCGGCGGACCGGGGGGGCGTGTGGCCGGCCGAAACAGGCCGCTGGCCGGTCGGCGCGACGTCCTGCAGAAACAGGGGGAACACGGATTCACTCCCCCGGTTATCGGAGCGGATCAGACCGTCGAGCGCTATCGTGTCGGTAATCCAGAAGTAATCGCACCGGTGCGAGGCCGGCAGCTGGCGGCGTGCGACCAGCGCGAGGTTGTCGCCCGCGGCCAGGTGCCGCATCACGGCCTCGCGCGGCCAGTCAATCATCCAGGGTGTCCAGAAGATTCTGCGGCGGTCGAACGGCCGGTACAGGCAGTCGCAGATGTAGCGGGTCCAATCCGGTTCGCGGCGGAGCCGCGCACGGGCCGCGGCGAGCTGCCAGCCGCGGGTGTCGCCGGTCGGGTATTTCGTCGAGCGGCTGGATGCGAAGTACCGCGCGCGAATCGCGGCGTCTGCCACCCGCTCGTCGCACAGCACCGCCAGCCTGTCGCGCAGCTCCGTTTCCGAGAAGGCCACGACGAAGCCGTCGCGCGCCGTGACCGCCGCCGTGGAGTGGACCGGCATCACCTCGGGCAAGGGACAGCCGCGCGCATACTCCGACTCCCGGCGTCCATCGCGTGGCACCAGGAAGTAATGTGGCGCCTGCGGGTCCAGGCGAGTTGTGTGCACTGGCTCAGCGCCGGCCAGCGCTGCGAGCTTCGACTCCCGCTGTCCCCAGAGGTCAGCGTGGTCAATCCGCGGCGCGATCGGTCCGTGGAGGGGACGTCGCCACAGGCTGATGGCCACTCCCTGCTCGATCCCAAAAACCGACTCGTCGCGCACGCCCTCTGGCGGTCGCTCCCCGGTCCGCGTATTGCCATGCAGGTCGACGACGGTCACACAGGGGAAGGTCTGCAGCAACTGCTGTCGCAGGCCGCGAAACGTGACGTTGTCGAGGAACCCGTGATTGGTGACGAACCCGACCACACCCACCGCGGTTCGCTCGATCAACCAGTGCGCCAGCCGCAGGAACTTGACGTAATCGTCTTCCAGCCAGTGTTTCTTCTCGCCCAGCGGCCGTCCATCCACTTCCAGATAGTTGGCCACGCGGTGGTGTCCGGGTGCCTGGCCGCGCAACAGCTGGCCAATCCATCGGTAGCGGTTTTCGGACACGCCCGCAAACGGCGGGTTGCCGAGCACGACGGTGTACGGTCGATCGTCCTCCGTCAGCCAGCAGTCACCGATGCGCGGTGCGCGCAGCGTGTTACCGAGCAGGAAGTTGATCCTGCCGGATCGCGTGAATTGAAACCCGGACGCGCGGAGCCGCGTGGCCAGCAGCAGGTGGGCCAACACCACGGCCGGCAGCGCGAGTTCCTGGCCGCAGATCCGCGGCAGCAGCGTGTCCACGACGAAGTCGTCCCAGCTCTCCCGCGGGCGGCCGGCCGGCGCTGGCCCGCGAGGCCGGCAGGCGGCCCACCAGCGTTGGACGTGATCGAACGCAGCCAGCAGGAACACGCCGGCCCCCATGGCCGGATCGAGGATGCGGAGAAAGGGAGCGTCGGGCCGGGCCGGCACGCACGTGTCAGCGCCGCCGCCGGCCGCCCGCACCTGTCGCCACGTCATGCGGTCGGCCAGCCCATCGGCCAGCATGAACTCCGTCCGCAACACCTGGTCCACGCTCCGCACCACGTGCGCCGCGAGGTCAGGCGGCGTGTAGTAGACCCCCTGCCGGCGTCGCGACCGGGCGTCAGACTGGCTCAGCAGCCGCTCGAAGAAACCGGTCGCGTCACGGTCGGACTCTGCGCCACAGGCGGCCGCCTCAGAGCATTTCTCCGGGCGCTGCGTCTGCAGATGTAGATGCTGATGGATCAGCGCCGCCGCGCGGCCGATGGCGTGCGTGCCACACGCCGCAGCGTCGCCGGCCAGACACAACTCGAAAATCGCCGCCAGCAGCGGATCCGCCTGGCCGATCAGCCAGCGCCGCGCAGAATCCGGCAGAGGCTGGTCGCGGCTTCCGACCACGGCAACACAGCCGCAGGCCACCCCCTGGGCGACGGCGTCTGCGAACACGTGGGCTCCGGATCGGCCCGTCTGCTGTCGGAATCGACGTTCCAGGTCCGCCCAGTGCCCCGGCGCTGCATGGTCGACCAGCGCCGCCTGTACGGCGGCACTGAGCTGGCGTATGAGCGGGAGCAGCTGTCGCACTTCGGCAGGGGCCATCGCGAACCTGTCACCGATCGTTACGGGACAACCACGATCTTTCCGGCCAGCGCTCCGGACTTGCGCACCGTGCTTTCTTCCTGCAGCCGGTGCGCGGCGGCCGCTTCGCGCAGCGGCAGCACCTGCGAGATATTCGCCCGCAGCTGCCCAGCGCGCATCCAGCGATTGATATCTTCGGCACAGGCCCGCTGTTCGTCGGGCGTGGCCTTGAACATGGCGAAGCCGTGGATCGAGCAGCCTTTGACGTAGAACGGTCCGACCGGGAAGCTGGGGCGCGCCTCACGGCCGGCCATCAGGATGATCCGGCCCCGTTCCGCCAGGTAACTCAGCAGCTCATCGAAATCCGGTTCGCGGAGCGTTTCCCAGCACAGATTTACCCCCGCGGACGCAAACGCCTGCACCGCCTGGGCCAGGTTCTCGGTCCGGTAGTTGACCGCGACGTCGGCCCCGATTTCCCGGCAGCGGGCCACTTTGGCGTCGGTGCCCCCGGTCGTCAGCACGCGGGCGCCGACCGCTTTGGCCATCTGGACGACGGCCGATCCGACGCCGCCGGTCCCGCCGCGGACAAACACCGTCTGGCCACGTTCCAGCTGCCCTTCGCGGAACAGCCCCAGATGCGCGGTGATGCCGACCAGGGCCAGAGCGGCGGCCTCCTGATCGCCCACACCCTCTGGGGTGGGATACAGCCAACTCTCCTCGACCGCGCAGTACTCGGCGCAGGTCCCCTGGCGCCCGAGCAGCCCCTGATTGCTGCCCCACACGCGGTCGCCCGGCTTGAATCGCGTGACGCACGTCCCCACAGATTCCACCACGCCAGCCAGATCGCACCCGACAATGAACGGCCGCGGGAGCTCCCAGTAGTTCGCGCCCTGGCGGATGTACGTGTCAATCGGATTGACCGCGGCAGCCGTCACCCGCACCAGCGCCTGCGTGTCCGTCGGCTCGGGACGCGGGAGATCCCCATAGACCAGGCACTCGGGCGGACCGGGCTGCTCAATATAGGCGGCTTTCATGGAGGTGGCTTTCATGCACTCCGCTTCCTGTACATCACGCGGCGCGGCGCGATGGCAGCACTGCCGGGTCCTCCGCCCCACCCGGGAAGTTCAACAACTCGCGTACCGCATAGTGCTGCTTGTCCCGACTTCCATAATAGATGCGGGCGTTGACTTCGCCCAGCAGCCCCAGGCTGAAGAACTGGATGGCCGCCAGCATGGCGAACACGGTCAGGAGCAGCAGCGGATTGCCGGTCATGTCGACGGCGTCCAACAGCTTCATCCCCACGGTGCCCAGCCCGGCCACACCGGAGAGCAGGATGCAGCAGAGCCCGACGGCGCCGAACAG
>DAISIS010000508.1:0-4189 GCA_036821925.1 Pirellulaceae bacterium | reverse complement strand
GGCGGCGGGCTGAAGTCTGACCGTGTCCGTTCCGGTCCCGCCGCGCGAAGTGCTCTAGCATCGCGCGGCCAACCAGGGCATACTGCTTTCCGGTACTGGCACGGTGGCCTGCTTTGGGAGTTGACGCGATGGAAACAGAATATGTGGTCCGTTTCTCCTCTTACCCAAGACCCTTTCTGGTTCGAGACAGCTACTGCGACAATCCCGACTGCCGCTGTCGGAAGGTCTGTCTGAACTTTACGGAAGTAAACGACACAGGGCGGTCGCAGAAGAAGCCCCTTGCGTTCTCCATCCACGTCGACGTGGATACCTGGCAGGAAGGCGAGGAGCCGGATCGCCCGCCGGAGATCACCGCCTGGGTGCACGAGTTCTTGGACCAGTGCCCACCGCCGCGACGAGCCGAATACAGGGCGTCCTATAACGAACGAAAGCGGATTGCGCGGCGGAAGGCGGAATACCGGCTGCACCCGAAGGACGTGCTGGAAGGACTGCTCGTCTCGTACGTTCACGTCCTGGACGTCGAGCGTCCCTTGTCGGCAGGCGGCAAAGCGTACACGTTCGACGTCGCCTATCAAGGCCGCGAGTTCCTGGTGGAGGATCGGTACTGCCCGAATCCCCATTGTGACTGCCAAGAGGTGCTGCTCGAATTCTACGAGGCTCATTCGCAGGAGAATGGCAGACGCCGTATCGATCAGCGATTCCTGGGCAAAGTGACATTCGCCGGTGAGTTGACGGTGCAGGCAAGTTACACGTGCAGTCTGGATGAGGCGAACGCGGTCTTCTCGGCTTGGTGGGAGCAATTCGGCCATGAACTGCAGATGCTCGCAGCTCGCTACCACGATGTAAAGGAGATTGGTCAACGCAGCCTCGACGCTCCGCGTTCTCGCAGCCTGGCTGCGCGACAGATGACTCGCAGCCTGCCCGCCAGAGATATGGTTCTGGACGATCCAGCGGAGGTGAACGCGCGAGTGGGACGCAACGCCGCGTGTCCCTGCGGCAGCGGCAAGAAGTATAAGAAGTGCTGTGGACGCACAGTGGTTCTGCCGTCTTGATCCCTCGCCATCTGCCGGCTGGCCGCCAGCGCGGGGAGATCGACAGGATGATACTGCAAGACACCGCGGATGTATGACGTTGGGATTTCTGATTGAGGAGTGCAAGCCATGCTGAATCGTCGACGTTTCCTCCAGAGCGCTGTGGCTGCGGCCGGATGCTTGTCCGGTGTCACGCCGATTGGGGCCAGGGCCGCATTTCCCGACGGGGAGGGGGCCGCAGGTGCCCTCCGGATCACCGAGCCGTTTTCAGGCGCGGTGCTGAATCATCGGCACGGCGAGGCGGTGGACGGCGGCCTGAAGATCCGCGTGGCCGGCACCGCCGCGCCCGGCGACCGGGTGACGGTCAACGGCCAGCCGGCGGCCCGGGCAGGCGAGCAGTTCACGGCAGAGGTCGTGCTCCGCGACAAAGTCACCGACATTACGGCCGTCAGCGATGGTCTGCTCGGCCAGAGCCAGACGCAGGTGAAGGTTCGCTGGGACCGCCATTCGATGCCCCGCTACCGGTTCTCGATCGACGACAACAGCTTCTTCCTGCGCGATATCGCGCAGCACGAATACCGCTCACTGCTGGACTGCTGGTATCTGAAAATGCTGCAGGACTTGAACACCAAGTACGGTGTGAAGTTCACGGTGAACATCTACTACACGACGGGTGACGACTTCAGCCTGCCGCAGTTGTCGGACCGCTATCGCGGCCAGTGGCGGGACATGTCCGACTGGCTGAAGCTGGCGTTCCACGCGCATGCGAATCTGCCCGATCGCCCCTACCAGGACGTGCCGCCGGAGAAGCTGCTGGCGGACTTCGATCAGGTGGCGGAGCAGATCCATCGCTTTGCCGGTCCGGAGACGTATGCTCCGCCCACCGTCATCCACTGGGGCATGACCCGGCAAGAGGCCCTCCAGCCGCTGACGACCCGGGGCGTCCGCGCGCTGAGCGGCTACTTCGCGAAATGGAGCGACGTCTACGACGTGAACTACCGCTTCAACGACGAGATCTCCGAGTACCTGTCGCGCCATGATGCCTGGATGGACTTCTCCACCGGGATCGTGTTCTCCCGCGTCGACATCATCTGCAACAACGTGGCGATCAACGACATCGTGCCGACGCTCGAGCCGCAGATCCAGGATCCGAACACGGCCGAGATCTTCGACCTGTTCACGCACGAGCAGTACTTCTGGCCGTTCTACAGCCACTACCTCCCGGACCACCCGGATCGTCTCGACAGGGCCATCCGCTGGGTGACCGAGCAGGGATACAAGCCGGTCTTTTTCCACGAGGGATTTCTGGGCGCTCCCGATTGAATTCGCGTGGAGGTTCCTGCGATGTTGCGATGCACACGCCGTGATTTCCTCGGCCAGTCGGCCGCTGTCACTGCGGGGCTCACTGCGGGGCTCGTCGCCGGGACGAGCTCCCGCGCGTGGGCGGCCAACGACAAGATCCGCGTCGCCTGTGTCGGTGTGCGGGGACGCGGCAACGCGGTGATGCACAGCTTCGCCGCGGAGCCTGATTGCGTGGTGACGCACATCTGTGATGTCAACGCGTCGACACGGGCACAGCGCGGGGCGGAGATGAAAGAGCGGACCGGGCAGATGCCGGCGCTGGTCGCCGATTACCGCACCCTGCTCGACGACCCATCCGTGGACGCGCTGATGGTGGCCACGCCGGACCACTGGCACGCGCTGCCGACCATCCACGCCTGCCTGGCCGGCAAGGATGTCTACGTCGAGAAGCCTGCCAGCCACAATATCCGGGAGGGCCGGGTCGCCGTGGCCGCGGCGCGGAAGTTCGGCCGCATCGTCCAGGTGGGCACGCAGATTCGCAGTGCCCCCTTCCTGCACGATGCGGTGGCCTTCGTGCAGAGCGGTGCGTTGGGCAAGGTGATCTGTGGCAAGGCCTGGGAGACGGACCGCACGGGGGCTGTGCACCTGGAGCCGGACGGCGATCCGCCCGCAGATCTCGACTACGAGCTGTGGCAGGGCCCGGCGCCCGCACGCCGCTACAACCCGACCATCGTGGCGGGCGCCTGGCGGTGGCTGTTCGACTATGGCACGGGGGATCTCGGCAACGACGGCGTCCACCGCATCGACTACTGCCGGTTCCTGATGGGGCTGGAGGAGATGCCGCAGGCCATCTCCTGTGCTGGCGGCAAGTGGTTCTTCGACGACGATCAGCAGTGGCCGGACACGCAGCTGGTGACCTACGAGTACCCGGGGCAGGTTCTGCAGTACGAGATGCGGCTGTGGTCGCGGCCCAAGCTCTTCGATGCCACGGAGGGCGCCGTGGTCTACGGTGAAAACGGCTGGATTCTGCTCACGAACAACGGCTGGAAAGCCTACGATGGCGCCAATCAACTGGTCCGGGAAGGGGCCGGGGACGCGGCCCAGACCCAACAGCTGCACGTCCGCAACTTCCTGGACGCTGTGCGCAGCCGCGATCGCACCACGCTGCACCAGGACATCGGCTCGGGGCACATCAGCAGCGCCATGTGTCATGCTGGCAACATCGCCTGGCGCACCGGCAAGAAACTGCGGTTCGATCCTGCGGCCGAGTTGTTCGACGACCAGGAGGCAAATCAATACGTGGGCCGCGAACACCGCCGCGGTTTCGAGTTGCCTGCCGTCACGTGAGCCGCTTGAACTCAACCTGAGGCGGCTCCCGCCGCTGGCTGCGGAGGCGCGAGGTCGATCTGGTTGGGGATCTCGCCCAGGTGGTAGTAACGGTGCTCGATGCCCGTGTCGCGCACGATCACGATCCGCATCCCGGACACATCGTTGCCCAGCGGTCTGCCGATCGCGCCGGTCGTGACCAGCTCGAGCGCACCGTACTTGGCCGTGGCGTTGGCGTGGTAATGGCCCGCGAAGACGTGCGTCACTGCGTGCGCACCCAGCAGATCGAGGAAGCGGCGGCGATCCTGCAGCGGCAGGTTGTTGTAGGCATCGGCCTCATCGATGTCGGTGGCAAACCAGGGGTGGTGCTGGAAGACGATTATGTGCGGCACCTTATCCCGCCTGGCCTGCTCCAGTTCGGTGCGCAGCCACGCCTCCTGCTGAGCCGCCTGCTGGGGCGCGCTTTGCGGCGATTTGAGCAGGCCGGAGTTGAGCGCCAGGCCCAGGACGGAGCCACAGCGAAAGGCAAA
>DAISIS010000507.1:0-4219 GCA_036821925.1 Pirellulaceae bacterium | reverse complement strand
GGCGAGTCACGGGGCGCGAGCCGGATGTCAGTTCGGCGGCGATCGAGCTGTCCAATCCGTTTCGCTATTTCAGCAGTGCGCGGGCCCAGCGGGAACTGGGGTACCAGATCCGGCCCATCGAAGCCTCCCTCCACGACGCGTGGCAGTGGTTCCGCGAGTACGGCTTTGTGTAGATGCCATGGCCCACGTGTTGGTTACCGGTGCGACTGGTTTCATTGGCGGTCACCTGACCCGCGCTCTGGTGGACCTGGGGCACCAGGTCCGCTGCCTGGTGCGGAAGAGCTCGCGTGTCGAGTCGCTGCGGGAGCTGCATCTGGAATGTGCCGAGGCCGATCTGCGCGACAGCGCGGCCCTGGAGCGGGCGGTGCGCGGCGTGGAATGCGTATTCCATCTGGCGGCTCTGACCAGCGCCTTCCGGCGTTCCACGCTGATGGAAGTCAACGGGCAGGGGTGTGCGCATGTGGCCCGCGCCTGTGCCGCACAGCCGCAGCCGCCTGTGCTGGTCGTGGTTTCGTCGATCGCGGCGGCCGGGCCGGCTGAGCGCGGGCAGGTCAAGACGGAACAGGATCTGCCCAATCCCTTGTCGAACTACGGGCGCAGCAAACGGGCTGGTGAGCTGGCGGCCGTGCAGTTTGCCGCGCGTGTGCCGACGACGATCGTGCGGCCGGGCATCGTGTTTGGTGCCGGCGGGCAGGAGATGCTGCCGATGTTCCGCGCCGTTTACCGCCTGCGGGTCCATGCCGTGGCGGGTCTGCAGTCGCCTCCGCTGTCGGTGATCCACGTGTCCGATCTGGTCGAACTGCTGGTCCGGGCGGCCGAGCGGGGGCAGCGCATCGTGGCGGCGGATCACAACGGCGCCTGCGGCACCGGCTACTATTTCGCCTGCCGCGACGAGTACCCCGACTACTTCGAATTCGGCCGCCTGCTGCACCAGGCGCTGGGCAATCCCCGCACGTCGTACCTGCACTTCCCCGAGCCGTTTCCCTGGCTGGTCGGCGGCGTCGGAGAACTGCTCGGCCGCCTGCGCGGCCGGCCGTACAGCCTGAACATCGACAAGATCCGGGAAGCGGTCGCACCCTCCTGGGCCTGCTCCTGCGCGGCGGCGCAGCGCGATCTGGGGTTCGCACCCCGGCAGACGCTGCTCGAACAGCTGCGCCAGACGGCCGTGTGGTATCGCGAGCACGGGTGGCTCTAGCGGCGTGGGACCGGCCAGGGCCGCGACGGCCGGTACGCCCCGGGCTGCCACCAGCTGCCGCTGCCGGTGTCTGCCGGGGAGGTCATTCGCTATATTCAAAAGGGCATGGAGCGATACCAGGAACCGGTACAGGTAGAACGCGAGCGGCCGCATGATCCATCAGACTCGTCTTCCGTTGTCGACGCAGGGTTACCGACACATGCAGGATATCACCCAGGCGGTGACGGAGATCGTGATGCGGAGCGGGGTGAAGACGGGCGTGGTGCATCTGTTCAACATCGGGAGCACAGCGGCCCTGGGCACGATCGAATTCGAACCGGGGCTGCAGACCGACTTCCCGGACCTGCTCGATCGTCTGGTGCCGCCCAGTTGCGAGTATGCGCACGAGCAGACTTGGCACGACGGTAACGGACACTCCCACCTCCAGGCCTCGCTGCTCGGGGCATCCCTGTGCGTGCCCATCGCGCACAACCGGCCCCTGCTCGGCACATGGCAGCAGATCTTCCACCTGGAGTGTGACAACAAGCCGCGCAGCCGAGAGGTCGTCGTCACGATCATCGGCGACTGACCGGTCGACCGATGCGCGACCGGTTGTTGATCAGGGGGCATGGCAGTATTCGTGAGGAGCAGGAGATGAAGTCGTACACCAAACAGATTATGATGCAGGTCCCTGCGCGCATGGACTTCGTAAACATCACGTCGGCGGTGGAAGCTGCGGTGCGCGAGAGCGGCATCCAGGAAGGGCTGTGCCTGTGCAACGCCATGCACATCACGGCCAGCGTGTTCATCAACGACGACGAGCCGGGGCTGCACCGGGACTACAAGAAATGGCTGGAGCAGCTGGCCCCGTTTGATCCGTCACCGGAGCGTTACCACCACAACCGCACCGGGGAAGATAATGCCGATGCGCATCACAAACGGCAGATCATGGGGCGTGAAGTGGTGGTGGCCGTCACGGGCGGCAAGCTGGATTTCGGCCCCTGGGAACAGATTTTCTACGGCGAGTTCGACGGCAAACGCCCCAAACGTGTGCTGGTCAAGATCATCGGCGAATGAACGCGGCCGGCCGGCGCGTGGCTGCACCGCGGCTCGTTCTGGACGCCACGTAACCGTTACTCTGGGAGCAATTGCGATGACCCGTCACCTGATCTGGCTGTGCCTGCTGCTTGCCCCGCGACTCGCCGTTGCGGAGACCCCCGATGTCGTGATCTACGGTGGCACTTCGGCCGGCGTGGCCGCCGCGGTCCAGGTCCACCGGATGGGAAAGCGAGCGCTGCTGATCGAGCCGGGTACACACCTGGGCGGACTGACCAGCGGCGGGCTGGGAGCCACCGACATTGGCAACAAGCTCGCGATCGGCGGCATCGCCCGCGAGTTCTACGGACGCGTATGGGAGCACTACCAGCGGGACGACGCGTGGGTGTTCCAGCGGCCGGCGGAGTACGGCAGCGGCCGGCAGGAGTCGGGCGAGCAGACGATGTGGACGTTCGAGCCGCACGTGGCCGAACAGATCATGCAGCGGCTGGTGCAGGAAGCGGGAGTGCCGGTCGTATCTGGCGAGCGTCTGGATCTGCAGCAGGGGGTCGTGAAGGAGGGGACCGATATCGTCGCCATCCGGATGGAGAGCGGCCGGACGTTCCACGGCCACCGCTTCATCGATGCCACCTACGAAGGAGATCTCCTGGCACTGGCCGGCGTCTCCTTCCACGTCGGGCGTGAAGGGCAAGACGTCTACGGCGAATCGCTCAACGGCGTACGCACCGCCCAGGCCATCTATCACCAGCTCCAACCGGGCGTCGATCCGTACGTGAAACCAGGCGATCCTGCCAGCGGCCTGCTGCCCGGCGTCCTGCCCGGTCCACCGGGGGAGGAAGGGAGCGGAGACGAGCGTGTGCAGGCCTATTGCTTCCGCATGTGCAACACTGACTGTCCGGAGAACCGGATCCCGTTCGAGAAACCGGAGGGATACGACGCGCTGCGCTACGAGTTGTTGTTGCGAAACTTCGAGGCGGGCGAAACGCGGGCCCCTTGGCACCCGACCCCCATGCCCAATCGCAAGACGGACACCAACAACAACTTCGGGTTCTCGACCGACAACATCAACATGAACTACGACTGGGCGACGGGGGACTACGCCACGCGCGCGCGGATCTTCGAGGAACACCGGCGTTACCAGCAGGGGCTGATGTGGACCCTGGCTAACCATCCGCGCGTCCCCGAGCCGATCCGGCAGGAGATCGGCCGCTACGGGAACTGCCGCGACGAGTTCCCCGCGGGGGAAGGCTGGTCCCACCAGCTGTATGTGCGCGAGGCGCGCCGGATGATTTCCGAGTACGTGATGACGCAGCACAACTGCCAGGGCCAGCGTGTGGCCGAGGACTCGGTGGGGATGGCGGCCTACGGCATGGACTCGCACCACACGCAGCGTTATGTGGACAGCGACGGGTATGCGCGCAACGAAGGCGACGTGCAGGTCGGCGGGTTTCCCCCCTACCCCATTTCCTACCGGGCGATCGTCCCCCGCGCCGCCGAGTGCACCAACCTGCTGGTCCCCGTCTGTCTTTCCGCGTCGCACATCGCCTACGGCTCGATCCGCATGGAGCCGGTCTTCATGGTGCTCGGCCAGTCCGCCGCCACCGCCGCCTGCCAGTCGCTCGACGCGCGGGTGCCGGTGCAGCAGATCGACCTGCCGGCGCTGCAGGAGCGGTTGCGCGCCGACAAACAGGTGCTCGCCTCTACTGGCAACCGGCCGGCCCCGAAGGTAAAGTGAGCAGCAGTTCTGTTTGGCAAGCAGACCGCCCGGCATCGCATGTGATTGACTCAGCTTGTTACAGGAGCACGATCTTGCGTACATCCATCCTGACATCGATCTTGATCGTCGCGTCTACCCAGGCGCTTGTCAGTGCGTCACCGAACGAGAAGCTCAACGAGCCGCCGGCAGGCTTCACCGCGCTGTTCAATGGCCAGGACCTGACAGGGTGGTACGGAATGGCATCGGTCAGTCCGACCGAGATTGCGGCGATG
>DAISIS010000506.1:0-4221 GCA_036821925.1 Pirellulaceae bacterium | reverse complement strand
GCAGTCGCGAGTTCACGGGCCACCGGCTCACTGGCCACCGGCTCAGCAATCGCGGGTTGTGCCGCCAGAGTTGGCGGCGTGATTGTCGGGTCGTCCGTGGTGGTGGGGGCGAGTATTTCGTCGGCCGGCGTCTCGGCTGGTCCGGCGACGAGATCTCCGACGCTGCAACCGGCTTTGGCGAGAACCTGGCGCGCCAGGTCATAGCTTTCGGGATGGATCCAGGTTGCGTCGAGCGGGTTATCGCCGCTCGTGATCTTAAGAAACCCGGCGGCCTGCACGAATGTCGCTTCGCCGAGCCCGGAGACCTGTTTGAGTTCCTCGCGGGTGCGAAACGGTCCGTGTTTGGCGCGGTACTCGCAGAGCCGGCGGGCGGTGAGCTGATTCATGCCGGAGACGTAGCGCAGCAAGGCGGGGCTGGCCGTGTTGACGTCCACTCCGACGTAGTTGACGCACGATTCCACGACGGCATCGAGCGAGTTCCGCAGGTGCTTGGCCTTGACGTCGTGCTGGTACATGCCCACGCCGATGTTGGCCGGGTTGATTTTCACCAGCTCGCTCAACGGATCGAGCAGCCGCCGTCCAATGGAAATTGCGCTCCGCAAGACTGCGTCGTACTGGGGCAGCTCCTCGCGTCCCACAGGACTGGTCGAGTACACACTGGCTCCCGCCTCGTTGACGATGACGAACGCCACCTCTTCGTCTTTGAGTTCTTTGCCCAGCACATCCACAATCAGCTGCTCTGTCTCGCGGCACCCGGCTCCATTGCCGATGGCGACCACAGACAGGCGATGGCGCCGCACGAGATCCAGCAGCTTGGCGCGTCCGGCCCGAATCCACTCCTCTTTGCCGATCACGTGGATGATCTCATGGCCCAGCACGTTCCCGAATTCGTCCAGCGCAATGAGTTTGCAGCCGCTGCGGAACCCGGGATCGATCGCCAGCACGCGATGATTGTGGACCGGCGGCTGCAGCAGCAGCTTCCGCAGGTTGCGCGCGAACACCTCCACCGCATGCTCTTCCGCCGCCTCAGCCATTTCCCGGCGCAGCTCCCGTTCCAGGCTCGGGATCAGCAGCCGCGTCAGCGCATCGCGGACACAGCTCCGCAGGAACTCCGCGTGCACGTGCTCGGCCGGCACCAGCAGCGTGTCGGCTTCCGCGGCCATCGCCTCCAGGTCCGCCTCCATCTTCACCCGCAGGATGCGGGCACGCTCGCCGCGATTGATGGCCAACACGCGATGCGGCGGAATCCGCGATATCGATTCCTCAAAGGCAAAGTAGTCCTTGAACGCAGCCTCCAGCCGCTGCCGCTTCTTCTCCTTTTTCGACATGGCGGCCGACAAGGCACCCCGTTTCTTGGCCACCAGCTTGCTCAAGGCCCCGCGGGGTCGCACCGGCACGCTCGTGCCCGCCCCGCTCCCCGGACGCGCACCGGCCGGTTCGGCCGCCGCTGCAGCTACTGATGGCCCCGCCCCCGGCTCCACCTCGGCGCGCTGTTCCACACCCGGCTGTGCGCCCGGCTCTGCTTCCGCCTCGGCGCGCTGTGCTGCATCCGGCTCGGCACCAGGGCTCGCGGTACCGTCGGCAGGTGGAACGGGCGCTGCCGTAGGCTCGGTCCCAGCCGACGGTGGGGGCGGCGTTTCCGGGTCCGGCAGCGCTGGGGGTTCGACCTCCACAGCGTCCGGAAGCGTGTCAGCCGGGGCATCCGCCGGCGCGCCGACCGTGGCATCGACCGTGGCACCGACCGTGGCGCAGGCGGCGTCAGTCGGGTCTGAGGGTGGCGGAGGAGACTGCTCTGCCGCAGGCGCGGCCGGTTGTTCAGCCGCGTCGGGCGAGGCGCTGCCGGCCGACTCGGGTGCGTCGTTCGAACTCGAATCCGCGGCCGGGGTCGCCGCGGCCGGGGGCATCGCGGCCGGGGGTGCCGCGTCGCGGCGGGCAGCTGTCTCGACGCGTGTGCACACCAGTTTGGCCGTGCGTTGAAGAATCTTGCGCAGCCGACCGCGCACGTCCGCTCGTTCGCTGAACCACTCGGCAAGGATGTGCCGGACGCCGGAGAGCACCTCGTCGACGCTCAGGAGCTCCTGCTCGGGTGCCATGAAGCTGGCGGCCCGGGCAGCGAGATCGGCGGCGGCCGGATCCGCGTCGAGCACCTCCCGGGCCAGAGGCTCGAGACCGCGCTGTCGTGCTGTCGTGGCCAGCGTTTGTTTCTTGGGCTTGTAAGGGAGATACAGATCTTCAAGTCGCTTGGATGATGCGGCCGTACGGATCTGTTCGGCCAGCTCCGGGGTCAGGATCCCCTGCGACTGGATGGACTTGAGGATGGTCTGCTTGCGGTCAGCCAGCGCGCGCAGCTTGCCCACTTTCTCCTGGATGCGGCGCACCTGTTCTTCATCCAGAGCCCCTGTCCGATCCTTGCGAAAGCGGGTGATAAAGGGGACCGTGTTGCCGTCATCGAGCAGCTCCACGGTGTTCTGAACGCTGTCCAAGGGCAGGCCCAGCTCGCGAGCTGCCTGACCCATGTCGATTTCGATCGTGTTGTCCATAGGGGCCCCAATGAGGGCTACCGAACAAGAGGCGTAAAGACCCAGTCACCCGCAGCCACCTGGTTGGCAATCTAGCGCTTGATAGGGGGGTTGTCAAGGATCGCACGCGGCGGCTGCCGATCTGCTGCTGCCCCCTCCTGGGCGGCAGCATCGTCGCGACCGAAACAAAACACACTGCCGAAAAAAACCGCAATTCTGTATTAACAGTCCAAACTCGCAGGATCCGAACTGCCGATATAATGGGACGCGTGAGCGATGCGCATGTACCGACCAGGCAAAGGATCACTCAATGGTGGAACCGCGACTTCGCATTTACTATGGGCCGGAGGCGGGATCGGAAACGGCACAGGACGCGGGTGGTCCGGCGGCCAACACGGTCACAGTCCCCTTGCGTGAAGTGTTTGGCTGGTTGATGGATGCGGTTCACAGCGGCCGGACGTGGTTGAGCGACTTTGAAGACGACGAAGTGACGATTTCCACCGACTTGTACGAAGTGATCCTGGCCTACCAGCACTTCCGGCGGCCGTCTGCCTGAGCCGACATGGCTCCGGCCGCTCACCGCTGACTCAATTCGTGCACCGCGTCGACCAGCGCGACAGCGTTGTCGACGGGCGTCTGTGGTAGGACGCCGTGCCCGAGGTTGAAGATGTGTCCCGGCCGCCGCTCGGCCATCGCCAGAATCTGGGCGACCTGCTGACGCAGGTACGGCCGGTCTGCCAGGAGCACGCACGGATCGAGGTTGCCCTGGATGGCCCGCTGCGGAGTGATGGCCTGCCAGGCTTCGGAGAGCCGCATGCGCCAGTCCACGCCGACCACGTCGCTGCCCCCCTCGGCCAGGAGTTGATTGAGTGCCGGGTTGCCGGTGGCGAAGTTGATGACGGGGACTCCGGGTGTGATGGCCGCGATGATCTGCTGAACATAGGGCAGCACGAACTGGCGGTAATCGGCCACACTCAGGCAGCCGACCCAGGAGTCAAACAGCTGAACCGCCTGAGCGCCGGCAGCAATCTGGGCGTTGAGATAGCGTGTCACCCCTCGCGCGAAGCGTTCCATCAGCGTGCGCCACGCGCCCGGATCACGGTACATGATCGTCTTGGTGTGGATGTAGCTGCGGCTGGAGCCTCCTTCGATGGCATAGCTGGCCAGCGTGAACGGTGCGCCGGCAAAGCCGATCAGCGGCATCGCCGGAGGGAGATCGCGGCGGGTCTGCCGCACCGCCTCCAGGACGAAATCCAGCGCGTCGACACTCTCGAGCTCCACGATCCGGTCGACATCCCGTGCCTGTCGCACCGGGTTGTGCACGAGCGGGCCGCCGTGGGGGGCGAATTCCAGGTCGAGTCCCATCGGCTCGAGGATCGGCAGCAGATCGGAGAACACGATGGCCGCGTCGACGCCGAGTCGCGTCACAGCCGTGCACATGACTTCGCTGCACAGCGCCGGGTTCTTGCACAGTTCGAGAAAGGAGACCTTCTGGCGCACCTGGCGGTATTCGGCCATGTAGCGGCCGGCTTGCCGCATGAGCCAGACGGGGGTGACCGAGGTCGGCTCGCACCGGCAGGCCTTCAGGAACGGGCTGTCGTGCCAGGGCGCGGTGGGATGCACGTCGGGATGCGCAGCGGGCGCAGGTGTCTCCGCTGGCTGGATGCGCCCGCGCCGCTTGTCCGCGCGCAGTGCCGCGGCC
>DAISIS010000505.1:0-4227 GCA_036821925.1 Pirellulaceae bacterium | reverse complement strand
GCCGTTCCGCGGCGAGTATGAGTGCGAAGTGGATTCCGTGCCGACGCGATAGAAACGGCCGAAGATCTTGCGGCGCAGATCGGCCGGTATCCCCTTACCGTTGTCGCTGATGCGGATCACACCCAGATCCTTGCCACCGCGCCGGGCGGTGACCTCCACGCGCGGCTGGTCGCTCGCGTACTTCACTGCGTTGTCGATCAGGTTGCGGAACACCAGGTCGAGATCCACGGCGCGAGCCCGGACCCAGAGCGGTTCGGCCTCCAACTGCACAGTGCCGGCCGGCATGCGATAGCGCAGGCAGACCGCCTTCACGCAGTCGGCCAGCACCTCGGCCAGATCCATCTGCTCCACGTCCGCCTGCTCGATCCGGTGGTCGAGCCGCGCGGCGTCCAGCAGATGGTTGATCAGCATGTCCAGCCGCTCGACATCGTCGAGCATGAACCGCACGAAGCTCTCCTGTTCCCCGGGACTCACCCGGCACCGCTCGAGCGTCTGCAGGTAGAGTTTGAGCGACGCGAGCGGCGACTTCAGTTCGTGCGTCACGCTGTCAATGAAATTCGACTGCCGCCGG
This sequence comes from Pirellulaceae bacterium, assembly GCA_036821925.1. Lineage (GTDB taxonomy): Bacteria > Planctomycetota > Planctomycetia > Pirellulales > Pirellulaceae > JAAYDI01. The sequence goes on along the minus strand of DAISIS010000505.1, from coordinate 3,656 downwards.
TTGAGATTGATCGTCTCGACCGACAACCGCAGGTACAGCACGACCCCCACCAGCACGAAGACCAGGAACGTGGTGCCGACCGTCAGCAGGGTCCAATAGAGCGGTGCCCAGCGGATGTTGGCCACCGCGCCAAAGGTCGACAACAGCACCCAGCCGACCGTGAGGGCCACGACCGACACGATCATCATCACGCCGAGCGTGATCGGCAGCTTCAGGGACCGGCGTTCGAACATCTTCGCGACACGGCAGGAGGAGGCGTACCCCGCATTTTCACGCGCGGGTGGTTACCGTGCTAGTTTCCACTGCGGAGAGCAGATACGCAACCACGTCCTCGGCCGAGTAGCTGTCGGCGTCGGGCGCCGGCAGAAACTGCGCCACCTTCGCGACGTCATCGCCGCTGGTGACCAACGCCTTCTCGGCGCCTGTGCCCGGCCGGATCTGAGCCAGGCCGATGTTCGCCATCAGGCCGTTGCACACGCACTTGCGACCCTGCGTGTCCTCCAGCTTGCCACCCTTCCGCACGTAGTGCTCGACCTCCTCGGACGGGCAGCGCCACCCGATCGTCCCATCCGGTTTCTTGTAGGCGTGACGCAGATAGCCCAGATCGCAGACCCGATGCCGCTGCTGGTACGCATCCTCCTCGGAGATCGTTCCGGCCAGCTCCACCACCTTGAAGGGAAATCCAGTCGGCGAGGCCAACGGATCGGTCTTGACCCGGGCTGAGGCCGTTCGACTCAGGGCAATCACCTGCCGCTGCAACGCGGGATCCAGTTCCGATTCCCGGCAGTAGGCGAACGCGGTGCCAACCTGCACGCCGGCCGCACCTGCCTCCAACGCCTCGACCACACGCAGCGGGTCGCCATAGGACCCGGCCAACCAGAACGGCCGGCCCAGATCGGCGATCACCCGCAGGTCGGCAACGTCCCGCGGCCCGTAGATCGGTTCGCCGCGCACATTGAGCTGCAGATGGCCACGGGGTGGAGCGTTGTGTCCACCCGCCGTCGGGCCCTCCACGACAAAGCCATCCACATGGCCGGTCGATTTGCGCACCAGCATGGTGGCCAGCGTGGCCGACGCGATGATGGCCAGGAACTTGGGACGCACCAGCCAGGGGAGCTGCCCGGCACAGAACTCCACCGGGTCAAACCGCGTCACATACTCCTCGTCCGGCCGGGCACCTTCCACGTGATAGGGCAGCTCCACGGCGTCACCCCGGGCCAGACTGTCCAGAATCCCGGGAATCGTGCGCGGAATGCCGGCCCCCATCAGCACGTAATCCACACCGGCCAGCATGGCCCCGAAGAGCGACGGCAACGTCGGGAGCTGGATCTTCTCCAGGAAGTTCACCCCCACCAGCCCGTCGTGCCCCTCACGCGCCAGGTAGACCTCGACGAAGTTCGCCAGGACCAGCAGCTCCAGCCGCTCACGCGCCGGCTGCGGCGACAGCAGCGGAACGGCCCGAAACGGCGCGCCCGCCGCCTTGCCCCCCTCGATGAAATAGCGGTCCAGCACGCGCTCGGCCACCCCAGCCAGCGGGAACTCCGCCATCGCACGCCGCGCATGCCCGGCCGGGTCCCCCAACTGCAGCTGCCGGGCCAGCACCACATCCAGAGCCGTGCCCGACACGACTCCCAGCTGCCCTGTCTCTGATACGGCACGCGCCAGCCGCCACCCTGATACGCCAGCCCCCATCCCACCCTGAATGATGATGGGTTCGCGATTATCGAGCATGGGATCTTCCCTTAATGCTTCAAAACAGCGGGTCCGTCAACAGTCTGCTCTCGCAAGCGGCCCGCCAGCGGTCTGCCGCCGGCGCACCGTTAGCAGAATCCATGTACGGATAACCTAGCCGAGTTGCCCACTGACACCATGGCTCGCGTGTAAATCTTGGGTAAAAGTCCTCCAATCGCTCCGCGCGGTCGGCAAAGTCACCCCGGTTTGCTCATGACTCCCCATCTGAGGTGGGGTTTTGGGCGATTCGCTACCGACGTCCCGGAGTTTTCTCAGCGGCAAGCTATGGTTTCTTGGTTGTCGCTCAGTGCGTGCATTGCCGTGTGCATTGCCGGGCTGTCGGCCGGTGTCGCGGGGGGCGGCGACACGAGTTGCCGGGGTGGATCGACAGGCAGTGTCTGGGTGTTGCGGGGTTCGACCGCGGGCAGGCACACATTGTGGGTCAAGGACAGGATGATGCAACTGCTGGTTTCCCATGTTATGGTGGGTGTTGTGTTTGCTGCCGTCGGCCTGTGCGCAGGCTGGTGGCTGTGCCGTCGCTGGCCCTCTGCTCAACTCCTGGCGGGAGTTGACGATGCCCGACTGGCCCGAGAACTCATGACCAGCCTGCACCGCCTGTCGGTGCGTATGGCCGCCGACGTGGATGAACACAGCGCCCGAGTGGGGGAGGTGGATCGGGAACTCACAACCCGGCCGAACGCGACCCCGGCCAGCCTCACTGCGTTGGCTGACCGGCTGTTGAAGGCCAACGAAGTGGTGCAAACCAAGCTGTCCCAGGCGGAATCGAAGCTGGATGAACTGAATGGCCGGATGGAATTCCACGCAGCGGAAGCGCGCACGGATGTGCTGACCGGCATGCCGAACCGCCGGGCGTTCGAGGAGGAAGCGGCGCGGCGGCTGGCGGCGTCGCAGGAGACCGGGGCCAAACTGTCACTGGTCATGATCGACATCGACCGGTTCAAACGGGTCAACGACGAACTCGGACATCCGCAGGGCGACAAGATTCTACGGCGCATCGGGTCCACCCTGCTGACACACTCCCCCTGGCATCATCTCGTGTCGCGCTACGGTGGTGAGGAGTTCGCCATCCTGATGCCGAATACCGCTTGGGAGGACGCTCGAGTCCAAGCCGAGCGGTTGCGCATCGCGGTCCACGAGGCGCAATACCTGGTGGGCACCAGTGTGCTGAACATGACCATCAGCGCCGGGGTGGCGCAGCTGATGGACGCGGAGACCATGGAGTCGCTGATCCAGCGGACGGACAAGGCCATGTACGGCGCCAAGCACGCCGGACGCAACTGTGTGTGCTGGCATGACGGAGTCCAGGTGCGGGCGTGGAAGGCCGCGGCGCAGGATGGGCCGGCCAGCGACGAGCGATCGCACCAGTCGGCATCGTTCGCGGCACCGCCGCCGGCACCGGCCGGGCCGGCCGAGCTGTCGGCACAACGCGGTAATTCCAGTACCGATAGCGGACCGCACCCCATGGCCGACATCGACCTGCGCACGCCGGAGGACGTCGATCTGGACCTGCTCAACAACTTGAACAACAAGACGATGTTCTGCCAGCAGGTGCATCGGCGCATTTCCGAATTCAACCGGGGAGGGTCCCCGTTCTCGACCGTGCTGCTGAGCGTCGACAACTACACGCACTTGACGCGCGAGCATGGGGTGCCGACGGCCGAACTGGCGCTGGGCGTTGTCGCCCAGGCTATCCGCGACCGCGTGCGCAGCATGGACATGGTGGCCAAGTACAATGAAACGACGTTCGCCCTGATCCTCCCCGGCGCCCTGCTCCGCCATGCCGTCTGTATCGGAGAACGGCTCCGCAAGGAAATCCGCCGGACTGGGATCATGGTCAATGGCCAGCCGGTGAGCTTCACGGTCAGTCTGGGCGTGGTCGAAGTGCTGGACGGCGACGAAATGGC
>DAISIS010000504.1:0-4232 GCA_036821925.1 Pirellulaceae bacterium | reverse complement strand
GGGTGCCGGTGCCCACGTCCAATCGTCAGCCGGATCGGTCAGCGCCGCGCCATACGGGTGATTGTCGTTTCCGATCCGGAACAGGAAGTCGTCGACCGTGGGCGCAGCCGGCAGATGACGCACGTCGATCATCAGGCCGTTGATGCCCTTGTCGTAGCTGGTGTAGTTGCTGAAAGTGGCTTTCTGGCCGGGCATCAGCACCCGTTTGTCGATCGCGATCGCCGCATCGTCCTGAGAGTTCGCGGCCGCGTTCCTGCTGTCGTACGCCGATTCGTTGTAGAAGACCATGCGGCTGACGACTTCAGCCGGCACCTGGGGCGCGGATGGTTGCACCGCCAGCACATAGGCGCCTGCCGTACCCGCTTCGCCGGTCACGCGGATCAGGTAGGTGGCCCCTGGCGTCAGGCTCTCAGCCACCAGTCTCTCGTTGCGGCCATCGGGCAGCGTGGCACCCGCGGCGATGAGCGTTGTGCCTGCACCGTCATAGAGCTCGATCCGCGCGTCGAACGGGTCGAGCCATGCGCCCGGGCCATCGGCCGGAGTGTGGGTCTCGACCTGCAGGACCGCCTGGGACTCGCGCAGCGTGACCCGGTACCAGTCCTCAGGCTCGGTCTCCGCCAGTCGCGGAAACGCGATGTCGTCAATGAAGGCCGTATCCAGGTCTTCCGAGACGATGTAGTCCTTCCGGTAGCTCCAGTCGAACGTGTGCGTACCGGCCGCGATCGGGTACGACACCAGGGCGAACGGGAGGTCGCCCGACCACGCGTCCATCAGCATCCCGTCGATGTAGAACTCGAGGTGATCGTAGTCGGCCTCCGACGCGACGCGGCGGGCAAAACGGATGTCGCCTGCCTGTGTGGCGAGCGTGACCGAGAGCGTCGAAACCTGATCGTCGGCGACGTCGCCCGCGCGCGCGCTGTAGGTGCCTGACGCGGCGTCTTCCGCCGTGACAAACCAGGCCGCGGCACCCGCCGATACCCAGGGCAGGCCGCTCAAGTCGCCCGTCTCGAAGCCCTCGGTGAACGAACTCGCTTCCGGGCCCAGGCTGCCCAGCACGCGCGTGGCGTCCCCCAGCGGCTGTGCCGTGTCCGGCGTACTGTTCGATTCGGTTTCGAAGTCCAAGTTCTTCGTCACGACCAGGTGGTACTCCGTGTTGGCGTCGACGACGACATGATAGGTGTTCGTGCCGGCCGTCGGCGCGGTGAAATGTGCGAGCACCTGGTCGACATTGGCTGGCCCCGCCGCGCTGTGAGCCAGCGTGCGCCCCGCCGCGTCACGCAGCTCCACGCCGCGCGCGGCGCCCGCCAGCCCCTCGAGCGCCAGGGTCACGGTTTCACCCTGCGCGAGCTGGATGGCGTAGTAGTCCGTATCGGCGACCGGGAACTCAATGTCGTCAATGAACGCCGTGTCCAGACCGCCCGACATCATGAAGTCCTTCCAGTAGTCCCACTGGAAGGTGTGCGTGCCGGCCGTCACCGGGAACGATACCGTGCTGAACGCCACGTCGCCGGACCAGGATCCGATCAGCTGGTTGTCGATGTAGAAATCCAGATAGTCCCAGCCCGATTCCGACGAGACGCGGCGGGCAAAGCTGACGGGGCCGGCGCCAGTCGTGAGCGTGACGGCGAGCGTCGACACCTGCTCGTCATCGAGGTGGCCGGCCCGGACGCTGAAACTGCCGCTGGCCGCGTCTTCCGTCGTGGCAAACCAGGCCGCGTCACCCGACGTCACCCAGGGCAGATGCAGCAGATTGCCGGTCTCGAAACCGTCGGTCAGCGTCGCGCCCGCGCCGAACACCGCGCCGCGACTGGCCGACTCGCCCAGCTGGATCAGGCTGGCATCGATGTTCTGGGCACTGGCCGCGGTGTTGTTCGGCTCGACTTCCAGCGCGGCATTGAGTATCACCTGCGCGGTGTAGCCACCGGCGGCCCCCCCTTCCACGCCCGCCACAATGACCTGATACACCCCCGCGCCCGGTTCCGTCGGCACCGACTGCAACACGGCCGCCGCCCCCGCGCTGTCGGCGGCGGCCGATACGGAGGCACCGGACGGCGCGACCAGCGTCACCTGGGGCCGCAGACCGCTGCCAAGGACCGGCCGGATCGCCACGGTGATCGTCTGGTCAGGGGCCGCGGTGAACGTGAAGCTGTCAGTGTCATCTCCAGACGCGATCGACGCGCCCGCCGATGTCTCGTGCACCAGGGAACCGGCCGGGTCGGCCGCCTGCCAGCGGGCCGGCAGCGGGGCCGTGCCGACGTCCAACGCATAGCTCCCGTAAAATGCCGCACTCGGTCGGTCCAGCACGTCCGTGATGGCGCCGGTCTGGGTGGTCAATGTGAGCGTGCCCTCCACATCCACGCCGCTCAAGGTCAGACGGACCGTGTCCGGTGCGATCAGCAGGGCGTCCAGCACGCGTCCCTGATTCACTTCGAAATCGCTCACCTGCACCGAATTCGCCTGGACCGCATTCCCGAACTGGACGTCGAGCGTGGTGAACGGCAAGGTGATCGTGCTGCCCACCGCCGGCAGCGTGCGCGCAACACTCAGCGCGTCAGACTCGCTCGCCGTGAGGATGTACGCGCCGGTCGACTCCTCTTCCTGCGTCACCTTGACCGCGTACGTCGCACCAGGAACCAGGCCGCTGGCCAGCAGCCAGTCGTTGCGGCCATCGGGCCGCGGCACGCTGGTGGCTAACAGCGTCGAGCCCGTGCTGTCGTACAGCTCGATCTGCGTGTCGAGCACGTTGGCCGGCTCCTCCGGACCGTCTCCCGGCGTGCGCGTCTCCAACCGCAGCGCCGTCTGAGTCCCCTGAAACGTCACCGCGTACCAGTCCTCCTGCTGGATCAGCGGCGGGAACGCCACGTCATCCAGCAGGGCCGTGTCCAGGCCGGTGCTGATGGCGTAGTCCTTCCAGTACATCCAGCTGAACGTGTGCGTGCCGGCCACGACCGGGAACGATACGGTCGTGAACGGCACGTCCCCCGACCAGAAGCCCACCAGCATCCCGTCAATGAAGAAGTCCAGGTAATCGTAATAGGGCTCCGAAGAGACCCGCCGCGCAAACGAAATGTCCCCTGACCCGGTTGTGAGCGTCACGGACAGGGTCGACGCCTGGCTGTCCCCGATCTGGCCGGCGCGGGCGCTGTACCTTCCCGAGGCGGCATCGTCGGTGGTCACATACCAGTCGGCATCCCCCGTGGTCACCCACGGCAGGCTGCCCCAGTCGCCCGTCTCGTAATCGGTGATGAACGCCCCGTCCTCGGGGCCCAAATAACCGAGCACAGGCAGGTCGCCACTCAGAGGCTGGGCTGTCGCCGCCGTGTTGTTCGGCTCCCGGTCGAAGCTCAGGTTCTTCGTCACTACCAGCGAGTAGTCGCCCGTGGTCGCCACGGCCACATAATACGGATTGGTCCCCGCAGCCGTGGCGGTGAAGTCCGCAATCACCTGGTCGACGTTGGTCGAGCCGGCTGAACTGGCCGCGAGCGTGGCGCCTGTCGCATCGCGCAGCTGGAAACTGCTGGCCGGTTCCGACAACCCGGTGAGGGCCACTGTCACCGTTTCGTTGTGGGCCAGTTCGAGAACATAGTAGTCAGGATCGGCACCGGGAAAGAAGACGTCGTCCAGACTGCCCGAAGCCGCATCCTCACTCGTCACGTACCACTGCGCCGTCCCCGAGGTCGCCCACGGCAGACTGCCCAGATCGCCCGCTTCGAACCCGTCGCTTGTGGCGCTGCTGGATCCGAGCACCGTGCCCCGACTGCTCGTGGCGCCACCCAGGCTGATGAAGCTGGAAGCCAGGTCCTGGGCGCTGGACAACGTGTCGTTCGACTCCTGTTCCAGCGCGGCGTTGAGCGTGACCTGCGCCACGTAGCTCCCCACGGTGGTCCCGCCGGCCCCGGCGACGATCACCTGGTAGAGCCCCGTGCCCGACTCGCTCGGGACCGCCTGCACTGTGGCAGGCGCGCCGGGGGCAGCGGCCGCGGCCGACACCGTGGCTCCTGACGGGGCAACGAGCGACACGTGGGGCTGCAACGTGCTGCCCACCTCCGGCGTGACCGCCAAAGCAATCGTCTGCCCGGGCGCGACTCGCAGCGTGAAGATGTCCTCATCGCCTTCCTGGCCAATCGACGCGGCGGCGCTCGCCGCGTACACCAGAGAGCCCAGCGGCGCCGCGCTGTGCCAGCGTCCGGGGAGCGGCACCACGCCGACGTCGAGCACATAGCTGGCGCTAT
>DAISIS010000503.1:0-4242 GCA_036821925.1 Pirellulaceae bacterium | reverse complement strand
GCCGAAATCCCACAGATAGTTGCAGATGCACCCGCCGTTGACACTGCCCGTCGTGTAGTTCGGGTGGAGCGCAAACTCGGGCACGTCCCAGCGGTTCATGACCAGGTGGACCAAGGAGCGGTTGTAGAATCGCGTGAGCGCCGGGTTGCTCGATTCGAATCGGGGCAGCTTCTCGAACAGATCGGCCACACGGGCGCGATAGGTGGCCACGGCGGCGGACAGCGACGCCGCGGGATCTGCTGCCACACGCTGACACTCAGCCGTGGCTTCCGCCGCCGGTCCCACCGCAAAGACGATCCAGCACTTTGCCTGACCCGACGCCGGAACCGTGATCGCGCCGCGCCCGGTCGCCTGCTGCGCATCCCATTGCACATCTGCACTGCACTGCAACACGATCGCCTGCTCGCCCTGCGTCAACTGCAGACGGCCCGACTCCACAGCGGTCGCTGTCGGTGTGCTGCTGCCGGTCACCGCAAACTCCCACCACTCGACCCGATCCAGACTGCCACGGACCGACACGGTCAGCGGCAGTGCGCGCGGCTCAGCGGCCGGATTGGCAAGCGTCATCTCGATCAGCCCGCACCGGCAACCGGGGAGGAGCGCCGTCACGGATCGCACATCGATTCCCGCTGCCGACCCGGTGCGTTCCACGCTCAACGGCCGCCAGGTGTAGCCGGCGCCCTTCACAGGCTGGTCAGCCAGGGTCACATCCAGTCGGAAATCGGCGCTCGCATAGGGGGGCGCCCACAGGCCGCTGATCGCCACCGCGTCACGATACGGGATGCCCGTTGTCAGTTTGCCATTCACGATTCCCAGGTGGGCTTCCTCCAGAAGAATCCTGGATCCGTCCAGCACAAACGGGTCGTCGAACGGCTCCCCCTGGAGATCCGCTGCGCACAGCGGTGCACTGCATTGGAACAACATCCACAGCACGGTCAGCGGTGTCACAAATCGATGCGACATGGTCAGCCCTTCCGGTGAAACGAGACAGCGCACACAGCCCGCTCGCAGGCCACGGAATCACAGATTCACTGCAGATTCGCAGGTTCACTGACCACGAATAGCACCAATCCAGACGGCTGACAAGGACAGCAGGCCGGGTCAGACGACGGTGCGCAGCACCCCGGTCGGGTCCATCCGGTCCGCCATGCGCTGGCGGTATTTCTTGAGTTCCGACTCCATCTGGTCCTGGGTCAGTGCGTCCATCGCCACCAGGATGCGACTGATGGGCATGAGGCGTTCGTCCTGTTCCAGCAGCAGTTCAGCCAGCTGCTCTTTGGACAGATATCCGAGATCCAGGGCGATCTGCCCGAACAGCTGCTGCTGGTCGGCCTGGATTGACAGGATGTGCAGCACGTGGCTCTTCGAAAGCAGCCCGTACTCCATGGCCAGTTGTCCCAGCGAGATGCGGTCCTGCAGTTGCCGCGCTACTGCCGCTGTGAACTGAGCGGCCGACACAATGCCCTGCTCGACAAGGTAGACGCCGAATCGCATGTGAACATATCCCTGGTGCAGCAGACAGGGTTGGCAGCGGCCAAGCACCGCCCATACACCAGGGCCAACAGGTACCAGGCTCCGACACCAAGAAGACTATACGTCACGGCGACCGCAGCGCAGTCGCTGCGTTTCGGCCGCGGGGCGAACTGCGGCAGACCGCAGCCGCTGCCCCGCTTCCCCGAGCGCACAACAAGTACTGCACGTACCGTACGACGCATGCTGGCGGCCCCCGCGCCGAAGAGCAGACGGCAGGTCTCGCGCCAGGCGCCGGGGACGCGGCTGCCGGCCGCTGGTGTGCCGCGCCCCGAGGACTGGCCAACTCAGCCCGCATTGTCGACAATGACCCGGGACCGAATCCACCGCCGCAGGAGAGGAAACGCTCATGAATCCCGAACTGGTTCTCGACGCGCAGGCGACGCTCGGCGAAGGTGCGATCTGGCACGCCCGCGAACAGCGGCTCTACTGGGTGGATATCGACCCGGGCCGGCTGCACCGCTACGACCCGGTGGCGGGAACTGACCAGGTGTTCGAACTGGGCCAGATGGTCGGCACGGTCGTGCCGCGTGCGGCGGGAGGCCTGATGGTCGCGTTGCAGCACGGCTTCGCCGCCTTCGACCCGGAGACCGGTGAGCTCGCGTTCTGGGGTGATCCGGAGGAGCACTTGCCGCACAATCGGTTCAACGACGGTAAGTGCGATCCAGCCGGGCGATTCTGGGCGGGGACGATCAGCCTGGATCGGCAGCAGGGTGCGGCGAATCTCTACTGTCTGGAGCCCGACGGGCGGGTACGGACCATGTGGCCGGGCGTCACGAACTCCAATGGCATCGCCTGGAGCCTTGACCGGCGGACGATGTACTACATCGACACGCCGACCCAGCAGGTGACCGCGTTCGACTACGAGCTGGCCAGTGGCCAGATCACCAATCCGCGCGTCGTAATCTCGATCCCGGCCGCGGCCGGCAAGCCGGACGGAATGACCATCGACGCGGCGGGCATGCTCTGGATCGCATTGTGGGAAGGCAGTTGTGTCGGGCGGTGGGATCCGCGCAGCGGCGCACAACTGCTGTCGATTTCCCTGCCCGTCCGCCGTGTGACTTCGTGCGCCTTTGGCGGAGCGCACCTGGACGAACTGTACATCACGACGGCCCGTACCGGGCTGACCGAGTCGGACCTGGTCGGCCAGCCGCAGGCGGGCGGGTTGTTCCGTGTGCGGCCGGGAGTTCGGGGGGTGGCCGCGTTCGAGTTTCAGGGATAGAGATAGAAGTCGGGCGCCGGCGGTGCCGGCCGTGCGAAAGGAGCCCTCATGGCCCAGACCATCGTGATCTTCGGGGCGTCGGGAGATCTGACGAGCCGCAAACTGATCCCCGCCCTCTACGCCCTGCACCAGAAGAAACGTCTGCCTCCGGCGACGCGGATCGTGGGCTTCGCGCGGACGCCGTTTTCGCACGAGGCGTGGCGCGAGCAGCTGGCGGAATCCACGGCGCAGTTCGCGGGCGCTCAGTTCAATATCGCCACCTGGAACGACCTGGCAGCACGCATCTTCTACTTCCCGGGGAGCGTGGACCAGCCGGACAACTTCCGGGCGCTCGACCGCTTCCTAGAGGAGATCGAAGACAGCAGCGCCGCGGCGCGGCTGTACTACTTCGCCATCGCACCGCAGTTCTACGAACCGGCCGTGGTAAACCTGGGCGCCACCGGACTGGCCGATGAAACCCGCGGGCACCGGCGCGTGGTGGTCGAGAAACCGTTCGGCACCGACCTGGCCAGCGCCCAGCAGCTCAATCGCCAGCTGCGCGCGGTGTTCGCCGAGAACCAGATCTATCGTATCGACCACTACCTGGGCAAAGAGACGGTGCAGAACGTGTTGGTGCTGCGGTTCGCCAACACGATCTTCGAGCCGGTCTGGAACCGGAATTACATCGACCATGTGGAGATCACCGCTGCCGAGGCGCTGACGGTCGGCCACCGCGCCGGCTTCTACGACACGGCCGGCGTGCTGCGCGACATGCTTCAGGGGCACCTGCTGCAGCTGTTGACCTTGACCGCCATGGAGACCCCTGTACGTTTCGAAGCAGAGGCGGTGCGTGACGAGAAGGTAAAGGTCCTGCGCGCCGTCCGGCGGCTGCAGCCGGAGCATGTCGCGTCGGACACGCTGCGAGGCCAATATCGGGGATACCGCGATGAGCCGGGGGTGCGTCCGGACAGCCAGACCGCAACGTTCGCCGCTGTCAAGCTGCACATCGACAACTGGCGCTGGCAGGGAGTGCCGTTCTACCTGCGCAGCGGCAAGGCCATGTCGTGCGGCACCGCGCAGCTGGTCATTCAGTTTCGGCAGCCGCCGTACATGCTCTTTGAGAGCGGGCCGCGCGTCCCGCGCGATTCGAACCGCCTGGTCATTCAGATTCAGCCAGCGGAAGGGATCCAGCTCCACTTCTACACCAAGGTGCCAGACGCCGGCATGCAGCTGCGCCTGACCGATTTGAACTTCCGGTTCCGCGACACGTTTGCCGGCCCGCTGCCCGAGGCGTACCAGCGGCTGCTACTGGATGCGATACAGGGGGATCCCAGCCTCTTCGCGCGGGCGGACGAAGTGGAAGCCGCCTGGCGCATCGTCGATCCGATCCAGATGGCGTGGGACGCCGGCGCCCCGCCACCGCTGCTGGCCTATGAGCCGGGGGAATGGGGGCCGCCAGCGTCGCCCGATTGGCTGAAGGGACAGGAACGGCAGTGGTTCGATACCTGTCC
>DAISIS010000502.1:0-4261 GCA_036821925.1 Pirellulaceae bacterium | reverse complement strand
GGGACACGCGGAAAAGGGAACGACTGACCATGCCGATGGCCGCCTCAAATCCATCAAATCCACGCGAAGATGCACCGGTGCTGCCCGCGTTGCCGAGTGACGAAATCCGGTCAATCATGTGGCGGCTGACCGATCGGCAGGACCTGTGGCAGATGGTCCGTGCTGCGCGGCAGGTGGCGCGCGGGCCGGTGGCCCGGCTGGTGGCGGCCGGCCAGCGGGACACGTGCCAGTGGACCTCCGAGAAGGGGGATCTGCTGGACGAGCTAGACCGAGCCGGCGTATCGGCCATCTTTGCGGACCCCGAATTTGGCGGGCCGCTGGCAGGTCCCAAGAGCTTGGCCACCGCGCTGGCCGCCTACGAACTGGCTTGGGTCGACGGGGGCGCAGCGACCTGCCTGATCGCGCTGGGGCTGGCCCTGCAGCCGATCATCTCGGCGGGGACCGACCAGCAGCGCGCGCGGTATTTGCGCGGGAGCGTGCCGGCCCGGGAGCCGGGCGAGCCGCGGAAACTGCTGCGCGGGGCGTTCTGCCTGACCGAGCCGCTGCCGTACGCGGGCGTGGACACCGGGGTGCTCTCGGGCAAGGTGCGGGTGGTGCAGGACCGGACGGCGGCCGTGCGGACCGGCATGGACGAACCGCTGCTGCACGTGCAGAAACGCGGGCGGTTCACCAACAACATGGACTTCGCCAACTTTGTCGTCGTGGCCGTCGCGTCCGACGATCCGCTCATCCGGGGCACCTGCATGATCATCCTGGAAGAAGGGGACCCCGGCACGTTCGACCGCGGCGTGGTGACCCACAAGCTCGTACACCAGCTCACCTCGACGCGCGACCCGGCATTCGACATGCAGGTCCCCGCCTCGCGGATCGTGGGCGGTTACACGATCCAGGACGGCGTGATCGTGCCGAACTACAGCCATGCGCAGATCCTGGAAGCGGTCTTCTCCCGCACCCGCGTGCCGGCCGGCGTGATGACGGGTGCCAAGCTGCTGTCGTCGGTCGAGCCGATCATTCGCTACCAGCGCGAGCGGTTTCGGGGTGGGGAAGGGCAGCCGGGTACGCCGCGACACGACCTGGGTCTGCAGACCAAGGAGGACGCGGTGCACCGGCTGGTGGATATCTGGGCGGCGGGGGAAGCGGCCTGCAGCCTGGGCTTTGCCGCCGCCCGGCACTTTGATTCCTATGCGGAGCTGGAGAAGCAGAAGCAGGATCTCTTTGCCGCCGAGGGCATCCATCTGGGCAGTGGCCCGCACCGGATTCCGAAAGTGGCCCGGCAACTGGCGTTGGAGTACCTGCAGCTGTGCGTCGCGCCCGACGACGAACGGGACGATCGGCGGCTGGCCGAACTGGACAAGAGCCGCGTGATCGATTTCGTGGTGCGGCAGGCGGTGGGCAAGGTGCTGTCGCCCGCCACCAAGCTGTGGAACACCGGCCAGGGTGCGATGCAGCTGCGGCAGGCGGTGAGTCTGATGGGCGGGTACGGCATCACGCAGGATTGCCCCGGCTTCCTGCCCCAAAAATGGATGGATTCGCAGCTGGAAGCCACCTACGAAGGTCCGGAAGCCGTCCAGCGGCGACAACTGATTGTCACAATGACCAGCGAGCTGTTTCTGGCCCAGTTCCGCAAGTGGACGTGGGATATGGGGCGGATCTCGGCCGAACGGCCGGGGACTGGCGCCTGTACCCTGGCCGCCGCCATGGACCTGTGGAGCTGGACGCTGAACCACCTGCAGCATGCAGCCGACGCGGACGGCCAGCCGCTGTACCGCGACAAGCGGCAGGGAGCGACATTCCCGATGGCCGATGCCATCTGCTGGCTGCTCGCATCCTACTACCAGATCCTCGACACCATCGAGCTCGAGACGCGGGGCGCAGACGATCCGCATCTGGCCGGGTCGCTCGACGCCTACGTGCGGTTCTTCACCGATCTGTGCCATGTGCAGGCGGCCCGCGCGGCCGGGGAAGTGGCCCGCATCTGCTCGGAACTCGTGTTCGGCTACAACCGGCATCCGAGCTGGGAGCCGGACTGCGGCGCATGCATAGGAGCGGGCGAACTCGACGGCCTCGAAGGGCTCATCCCCGGCATCTCCGTCGGTGTGCGGCTGGCCGGCGATGTGGTGGAAGAGGATGGCACACACCTGCGCAAAGCCGGACCCTGCGTGCGATTCGAAGGACTCAACGCGTTCGTCGACCGCCGCAGCAAACTGGACGGCTGCCTGACCGGCGCGCGACTGGCCAAAGACCGGGCCGGCTACGCGCTCTCGCAGGTCGCCATTCCCGAGAAACTCGACTACCCGAACTGACCCGAGACACGAGACCCGAGACGGAAAACGCAACACGCAGAAAACTGCGCGGAGGAGGCGGGCCATGGGCAAGATCACCCGGCGGGCACTGCTCTCCGGTGCCGCTCAGGCGGCTGTGGCCGGAACGCTGCTCGGACGCGCACCGGCGCGGGCGGCTGCCCGGGCGGTTGCGCCGGCGGCCGCTGGGACGCCAGCCTGCGACCTGGACCGCTATGTGATCTGGGACACGCACGGCCATCTGCACTCCGCCGGCACGCCGCCGGCCGAACAGATGGCCAGCCTGTTGCACGCCGCCGACCGCATGCATATCGAGCGGGTGGTCGTGTTCATGGGCTATCCCTGGGTGTACGATCCGGACCCCGACGAAGTACGCCGGCAGAACGATCAGGTGCTGCAGGCGATCGAATCGTCGCACGGCCGGGCGCTGGGGTTCGTATACCTCAACCCCAAACATACGCAGGAGAGCCTCGACGAGCTGGACCGGTGCGTCCGGGATGGGCCCATGGTCGGCATCAAGCTCTGGGTCGCGATCCGCTGCCACGACCCGTGCCTCGATCCCATTGCCGTGCGCGCGGCGGAGTTGAACGCGCCGATCCTGCAGCACACGTGGTACAAGATCACAGGCAACCTGCCTGGCGAGTCGACGGCCGAGGACCTGGCAGCGCTGGCCGCCCGCAACCCGGCCACTGCGTTCATCGCCGCGCATGCCGGCGGCGATTGGGAAACCGGCATCCGAGCGATCCGCGGCACGCCCAATGTGACGGCCGAGATCTGTGGCGGCGATCCCACGGCCGGCGTCGTCGAGATGGCCGTCCGCGAACTGGGCGCCCAACGCGTCATGTACGGCAGCGATTTCACCGGCCGCAGCTTTGCCTCCCAGCTGGCGAAAGTCGTCGGCGCGGATATTCCCGAAGAGTCCAAACGCCTGATCCTGGCCGGCAACCTGCAGCGCATGCTGGCCCGGTAACGCCCCGTCCCCACACCATGCACTACAGCGTCACAGCGTCGCCGCCGCTCCGCCAACGCAACCGCTGGCGCGCAGCGGGAGCCGCTTAACGTTTTGGGAACGTGCCGATGATCATCGACGTGAATGTCTATCTGTCACGCTGGCCGCTACGCCGGCTGCCGTGTGATGAACTGCCGAAGCTGGTGGAACGGCTGCAGACGTGCGGCGTGACGCAGGCCTGGACGGGCAGCTTCGACGGACTGCTGCACAAGGATGTGGGGGGAGTCAATGAGCGGCTGGCCGCCGAGTGCCGCCAGGTACCCGCAGGGCTCCTGCAGCCGTTTGGGACCGTGAATCCCACGCTCCCCGATTGGCGCGAAGAGCTGCGCCGATGCCACGAAGTCCACCACATGCCGGGCATTCGACTCCAACCCAACTACCACGGATACCAGCTCGATCACCCCGGTTTCGCCGAGCTCCTCCAGCTGGCGGCCGCACGCGGGTTGATTGTCCAGCTGGCCGTGCGCATGGAAGACCCGCGTATGCAGCACCCGCTGCTGCGCGTCCCGGATGTCGACACCACCCCGCTGCCCGACCTCGTGGCCGCTGTGCCCGACCTGCAACTCGTGCTGCTCAACGCGCTCCAGATCCTGCCCGGTGACCGCCTCTCTGCACTAGCCCATACCGGTCGTGTGCATTTCGAGATCGCGACGCTCGAAGGAGTTGCCGGCATCGCTTCGCTCGTGACGCGTGTGCCACTCGAGCGCGTTCTCTTCGGCTCGTACTGCCCGTTCTTCATCTTGGAGTCCGCTGTGTTGAAGCTCCGCGAATCCGAGCTCTCGCCCGCCCAGCTGGATGCCATCGCCTTCGAAAACGCCCGCCGCGTCTGGCACACAACGCAGACCATGGAACAGACCACGAAGCAGGCCATGTAGTCCCGATTCCCCAGGTGCACCTGGCGTGGTGAAAGGCCCGAGGAAACGGCCCTGGTGCCGGTCTTGATATTTGTTCC
>DAISIS010000501.1:0-4262 GCA_036821925.1 Pirellulaceae bacterium | reverse complement strand
CGTGCGACGCAGTTCCTGCGTGAAGAACTGGGCGTCAAGGCGCTGGTGACGAACATGAACGGCTGGACCAATCACGTGGTGAACCAGCTGGCACGTGTGGAGATGGACTACGTGGACGACCATTTCTATGTCGATCATCCGGAGTTCATCGAGCAGCCGTGGCGGCTGCCCAGCCGCTGCCTCAACACGAGTCCGGTTGCGGGTGGCGCCAGTGGTGGACGTCACATTACCCTGACGCGACTGTTCGATCGGCCGTTTACGCTGTCGGAATACAACTACTCCGGGCCGGGCCGCTACCGGGGTGTGGGCGGGATCCTGACCGGTTCCCTGGGTGCTCTGCAGGGATGGGGAGTGATCTGGCGCTTCACATACAGCCACAGCCGGGACAACCTGTTCCAGCCCGGTCAGCTGGGCTACTTCGACATGGTGAGCGATCCGTTGAGCCAGGCGGCGGAACGGGCCAGCATCTGCCTGTTTCTGCGCGGCGACATGCGGCCGGCTCCGCACAGCCTGGCGATTGCGATGACGCGGCAGGACCTGGCTGCGCCCGGCGCGCGGGTTCCGCGTCTGGCGGCCCCCTGGCACTGGGCCGGCTGGGTCACACGCATCGGCACGCAGGTGGTGGACGATCCTGCTGCGCCGCTGCCGCACGACGTCGTCCTGCCGCTGGGTTGGGCTACGCCGGAGAGTGCGTACACCGGCGCGCAGGTGGCCGGGGTGGGGGACCCGTATCAGCTGTCCAGCGACGAACTCGTGGCGGTGCTCAGGCAGCGTGGGATTCTCCGCGAGCCAAACCCGACCGATCCGCGCGAGAACATCTTCCAGAGCGAGACGGGTGAGATCACGATCGACGGACCGCGGGATGTCATGACGCTGGACACGCCCTGCACGGTCGGCGGGTTTGCCGCGGCGGGAGCGACGATTCGGACGCAGCATGGTTTCCAGGCGGCGGTGCAGGATGTGCCGGCCACGATCTGGGTCAGCGCGCTGGACGCGCAGCCGGTGGTGGGCAGCCGCCGGCTGCTGGTGACGCACCTGACGGACCTGCAGAACACCGGGATCCGGTACGGCGAGCGTGCGCGGCAAACGCTGCTCGGTTGGGGCCAGCTGCCGCACCTGGTCCGCGCCGGCCGGGCCGAAGTCCGCCTGCAGCTGGCGGATCCGGGCGTCTGGCGTGTGTGGGCGCTGTCGACTGGCGGGACGCGTGTGGCAGAGGTGCCCGCAGAGGTGCGTGATGGCACGCTGGTCTTCACCGCCGACGTGGCGAGTGTCCCGGATCAGGGTGCCATCCTGTGCTACGAAATCGCCCGGGAGTAACCGGTCTGCTCGGCTGTGGGAGCCTGGTTTCTGGTCGCCCGGGTGGGTGACCGGTGGACCGGAACCGGTTCGCCGGTTCACCGGGTGCGCAGCAGTTCCTGGACCCGTTTCTCGATGCCGCGCAGGATGACATAATCGCTCGGATGTGGCGACTCGAAAGCTGGCCGCAGCGGGATTGGGACATCGTCCATGCGATACACCGTGCCCGGCACGTTGATCCCGTAGGCTGCCACGTGAAACGCCACGGTGGCGTGCCGCGTGGTGGGCGTTTCTTTGGGATCCAGTGCGATGTAGGGGATCGATTTGAGGTGCTCGCGCGCCTGCTCGTGGAAATTGGCCAACGGATCGCTTGCCAGGATCAGCGCTGCATCAGCCTCGCGTCGCGCCAGGATATCCGAAGCGGTGTATTCACCGGGATTGAAACGGGGGTACCCGCGTGCCAGGTTGACGCCGAACGGGTAGCCGGTGCGCCACGTCACGACGTTGTCGGCACCTGTGACATTTCCGTGTCCACGATTCGGCTTGCAGGTAAAACGCGTGTAGCGGTTG
This sequence comes from Pirellulaceae bacterium, assembly GCA_036821925.1. Classification (GTDB taxonomy): domain Bacteria; phylum Planctomycetota; class Planctomycetia; order Pirellulales; family Pirellulaceae; genus JAAYDI01. The sequence goes on along the minus strand of DAISIS010000501.1, from coordinate 2,396 downwards.
AGATCGCGAGTGAGGGCCAGAAGCGCCTCCGTATTGGCATGTTTGCCCCGCGTCATCGTCAGCCCCATGCCGAAGAAGACCACGCCGAATCGCGCGGCCTTCAGCCGCTGCGCCAGATCGGCCCACACCTCGAGCGGCTGACCCGTGTCCTGCTCGACCTGCTGCGGGTCCAGCGCGATGTCGCGGATCAGCGCGCGAAGCGTCCAGATGGCTTCGAAATCGGCGCGGGGTTTGATCTGCAGAAAGATGTCGGCGGCTCTGGCCGACTTGGTCCTGCGCACGTCGACGACCACACAGGTGCGGTCCTTGCGGCCGTTGGGAACGAACCGGCCTTTTGGCATCAGACTGTACCGGCTGAAGTGGCGGGGGTGGCTTTCAGCCGGGTTGGCACCCCAGAACATCACCAGGTCGCCGCGGTTCCGCACCTCGCCCAACGTACATGTGACCTCGCCGACCCCTTGCACGGCCATGCCGGACGGTCCGTGGCAGACGCTGGAGGTTGTGTCGATGCTGCTCCCCGTCCAATCGGCGATGGAGGTTGCCACACGCTGCGACTCGCTTGTCGTATCGCTCAGTCCGTAGATGAGCGGATAGCGGGCGGCGACCAGGATCTGTGCGGCGCGCTCGATGCCTTCCTCGATGGTGGCCGGCTGGCCCTCGATCCGGCACGCCGGGGCATCTTCGATTTCGTGATTCAGGAACCACGCGGTCCCCAGCACGCAGGCCCGCTGAGCCTTCTCGATCTTCGTGCCGCGCACATGCAGCTCGATGTCGTCACAGGTGCACCCGCAGAATGTGCACGTGGCGTCCTTCACGATTTTCAGCGCGTCGTTGGTCATGGATCCTCGCCAGATCGCTCGCTGCCCGGGAGCACTTCCAGGTCCACATCGATCCCCTTGCTGGTGGGCATGCCCGACCCGTGCGTGTCGGCGCCCATCAGGCGACTCGACACATCGCCGTACGGGATGAACAGCAGGCCGGCGGGGAGTTCATCCCCTTTGGCCGCCACCACCGGGACGTCCACCTTACCGTGGGGACTGATCAGGCGGACTCGGTCGCCGTTGGACAGCCCGAGCCGCTGCATATCCTCGGCCGCCACGTGCAGTAAGTTGATTTCGTCCTGATAGTTGGTGCCGAACTTGCCTTCGCTGATGCCGCAGCCCTGCCGAGCGGTACGTCCGGGAATCAAAATGAATGGTCCTGCCATGAGCCTATTGTTGCGGCTGGCTGAGCGGGTGGCCAGGGGCGGTTCCCGGTGACCGGCGCCCGGTGTTCGGCTGCGGGCCCCGTCGTCCGCCGTCCCCGCCGGGCGTCCCGGGCCCGGCGCCGGGGTGTCTGCGGCGGTCCCCCCCTTTTCCGCCCGGGATACTCGGAATCGGCTGCCGCTTGGTTTATCATAGGGCGGTGACGGCAGCGGTTCGCCGCCGTGACAAGCACTCCGTTGAATCACACCTTCTTGCCTCACTAGCGCGCGAACAGGAGACATGGTATGAGTCTGGGCGGTATTCCAGTGTCTATTCTTCAGCGGGCCATGGTGGCCCTGGGTCTATGCACCTTGCTTGCCGGCACGCTCCGGGGAGAGTCGGGCACCTACCTGGGTCCGATTGACGTGGTGGCTTCGCCCGACCAGCAGATCCTGTACGTCCTGCAGCATGACGCGCAGCGCATCGACGTGCTGGATGTGGCCACCAACCAGGTCACGCGCAGCATTGCGTGCCCGGGTGCGCCGACGGGTCTGGCTGTGCAGGCTGACGGCAGCACGCTGTATGTGACCTGCGGCGTAGCCAGTGGGGTGGTGTGTGCGATCGAGTCCAGTACGGGCAACGTGCTGCAGACGATTGCGGTCGGGCACAGCCCCTGTGCGCCGACGCTGCTCCCGGATGGCAAGCACCTGGTGGTATGCAACCGCTTCAACAACGACGTCTCGCTCGTGGATGTGGCTGCGGCGCAGCAGGTCGCGCGGGTGCCGGTGCTGCGCGAGCCGGTGGCCAGCGATGTGACGCCCGACGGCTCGCTGGTCCTCGTGGCGAACCTCCTGCCCGTCGATCCGTCTGACGCGGACACCGTGGCTGCCGAGATTTCGCTCATCCAGATGGCGGATCTGGCGACGACCAGCATCCGACTGCCCAACGGCAGTTCCAGCGTCCGGGACATCTGTGTATCTCCGGACGGGAAGTACGCCTATGCCGTGCATCTGCTGTCACGCTACCGCATGCCGACCACCCAGCTGGAACGCGGCTGGATGAACACCAACGCACTGAGTGTGATTGACGTGGCGAGCAAGACGCTGGTCAACACGGTGCTGCTCGACGAGATCGACCTGGGTGCGGCCAATCCGTACGCCGTGACCACGTCGGCCGACGGCGCCGTGATCTATGTCTCGCACTCGGGAACGC
>DAISIS010000500.1:0-4279 GCA_036821925.1 Pirellulaceae bacterium | reverse complement strand
GTGTATCGGATGTGGGGGACGTGTGTGGATGCGGCCGGCCAGAACAACGCCTGCGACTACGCGCCGGCCAACGGCCGGGATTGGTCGCGTCCCGATCTGGGTCTGGTCGACTACCAGGGCAGTCGGGACAACAACCTGCTTCCCGACCTGCCGGCCGAGAGCGTGTTCCTGGATCCTGCGGCGCCGGCGGAGCAGCGTTACAAGGGGGTCCTCGTCCTGCCCATCACGCGGGCGCAGTACGAGGATTTCAAGCAGCAGCGGCCGCAGGACTGGGAGCCGCGGGCGGATCGTCGCGACGTGGGCCCCGAGCACATCTATGCCTTCCACGGCTCGGTCTCCGCCGACGGGTTCCGCTGGACGCTGCTGCCGGAGATCTTCAATGTGGAGCATGCCGACACCCAGAACATCGGCACCTACGACACGGTCTTGCAGCAATATGTCATCTACTCGCGCACCTGGTGGGTCGGCGCCCGGGACAACCGCATTCCCGACGGCCAGGGACAGGTCTGGTACGCGATTGGGCGGCGGTCCATCGGGCGGACTCAAAGTGCGACGTTCGGCGACTTCCCGCTGTCCGAGCTGGTGATGATTCCGACGTCAGACATGTTGCCCAGCGAGGTGCTTTACACCAACTGCTACACCACAATACCCGGCGCGCCCGAATTGCGGCTCATGTTCCCATCGATCTGGGACCAGGCGAGCGACGCGACGCGTGTGATGATCGCGGCCAGTCCCGACGGCAAGCTCTGGGACTGGGTCCCCGGCGGTACCGTGCTCGAGACCGGCGAGTTCCAGACGTTTGACGGCGGCTGCCTGTTCGTCTCGCCGAACTTGATCGAGCTGGACAACGGGGACTTCGCTCTGCCCTACAACGGCTACCGGTTCCCGCACAAGTACCCCCGCGGCCATGCCGACTTCCCGCCGAACCTGGGTTACGCAGTCTGGCCCAAGGGGCGCATCATCGGGCTCGAAGCGCCGCAGCTGGGCGAGTTCGCGACGGTCGCGGTCGTGCCGCCAGGAGTGCAGTTGCGGATCAACGCCGTCACGCGGCGGGGCGGGTCGATCCGGATCGAGGCGTGCGACGTCAACGGCCAGCCGCTGCCCGGCCGGACTTTCGCCGACTGCCAGCCGATCATCGGCGACCAGTTCCAGACGCCCGTCGTCTGGCAAGGGGGCGCGGACCTGGGGATTCAGCCCGGCGCAGCTGTGATGCTCCGGTTCAAGATGGATCAGGCCAAGATCTTTGCCCTGGAATTCGAGTAAGCGGCCATGAAAGACCTGCAGGTCCAGTATCAGCTGGAGCCCGACCTTACCGCAGACGAGTTCATCGACGTGCTCCGCCGGTCCACACTCGCCGCCCGGCGCCCGGTCGACGATCGAGACACGATCGGCGGCATGCTGCGCCAGGCGGATGTGATCGTGACGGCGCGGGTCGCGCAGCGGCTGGTGGGCGTGTCCCGCGCGATCACCGATTTCTGCTACTGCACATATCTGTCCGACCTGGCCGTGGACGTGGCGTACCAGCGCCGGGGCATTGGCCGCACGCTGCTCCAGCGGACCCACGCTGCGGCCGGGCTGACCACCACGCTCATTCTGCTGGCCGCGCCGCAGGCAGCCAGTTACTACCCGCACCTCGGCATGCTCCGCCACGACTCGTGCTGGATTGCGCCCCGCCACGAACGGCAGTGACAGCCGGACCCTCGCAGGCGTGAGCCGCGTCAGAGCCCCGGCCCGCGCGCCAGGACCGCGCCATGCCGGTCCCGCAAGTGGCGCAGCTCAAACCACAACCACACCGCCGTGACCAGCGACGAACACAGGTCGGCGGCCGGGAACGCGATCCAGAGCCCATCGAGGCCGAAGAACCGGGGGAGCACGATGATGGCCGGGATCAGCAGGAGCACCTGGCGCGACAGGCCGAGAAACAACGCATGCTTCGGCTTGCCCACGGCCTGGAAATAGCTGGAACTGACGATCTGGAACCCGACGATCGGGAACAGGGCCAGGGCAATCTGGATGGCGCGCGTGCCGACCGCCATCAGTTGCTGATCCTGGCGGCTGAACAGCATGACCACGTGCGCCGGCGCCCACATCGCCACGCCGTATCCCGAGACACAGATGGCCGTGGCACACAGGATGGCCAGCCGCAGCGTCTTGCGCACCCGGTCGAACCGGGCCGCGCCGTAGTTGTAGCCGATGATCGGCTGCGCACCCTGGTTCAGTCCGAAGATGGGCATCGCGAAAAACATGGCCACGGCATGGACGATCCCCATGGCGGAAATCGCCACGTCACTGCCGTAGAGCCGGAGCCGGTTGTAGAGCAGCGCGTTCACGACGCTCCCAGCCATCTGCATGGCAAACAAGGGCGATCCCGCCGCGACGATCGACGCACAGATGTTGAACCGCAGCCGCAGATTGCGCGCGTGGAACTTCAGCAAACTCCGGCCCCATACGAAATGGCTCACAACCCACACCGCGGAGACCGCCTGCGCCAGGACCGTGGCAGCGGCCGCGCCCCGCATCCCCCAGCCCAACCCGAAGAGGAACAGCGGATTGAGCAGGGTATTGAGCAGCGCGCCGATGAGCAGGGAGTACATGGCCACCTGCGGACTGCCTTCGGCGCGAATCACCGCGTTGAGCCCGAATCCGACCACCTGAAAGACGCAGCCCCCGAGGATGATCTGCAGGTAGTCCCGCGCATACGGTTGACTCTGCGCACTGGCCCCGACCACCTGCAGCAGTGGATGCAGCAGCGTCAGGCCGGCAGTGGTCAGCAGGGCAGCGGCGAGCAACAGGAGGATCGCCGCGTGACCCAGCACCTCTTCGGCGGCGTCCCGCCGCTGCTCGCCCAACCGGATCGAGACCAGGGCCGCCGCGCCGTATCCGATCAGCATGCTCAGCGCCATGAGCACCATCATCACCGGGAACGCCAACGTGGTGCCGGCAATGCCCAGCGCCCCCAGCCGCTGCCCCACAAAGACGCGATCCACAATGTTGTAGAGCGCCTGCGCGACCATCCCGACAACGGCCGGGGCGGAAAACGTCAGCAGCAGCGAGGAGATACTTCCGCTGCCCAGTCGCTCAGCACGATCCATGCTCGGTCAGTTCATTCTGGCAGTGGCGGCCACGCGGGCGGTTCGGACACGGCACCTATCGTAACCGCCGCACCGGCGGATCGGCCATGCCCCTCAGGGCGCCCGCGCAGACTCGGCCGACCGCACCCGGCGCCCGGCGCGGGACTGTGCGGGGCCACCTCCCCACCGCTTCTTGACGCGCACTGCGGGCGCGTTAGGCTGGAGCGAGCCACGGCCGGATCACCGCCTTCCCAATTGGCGCCTTCCTGATGGGCGCGTTCCTGATCGGCCCGTCCCGTGTGTTCCTTCCCCGGTCTCTTGCATGGAGTCTGTGCCACCATGACCCGCCACCACGAATCGACTCGCCGCCAGTTCCTTCAGTGCGCTACCCTCGGCACCACCTCCACCATGCTCGGCCTGCACACCGCGCTGGCACCTGGCCGGACGGCGGTCGCGGCCGACGCAGCCGGCCCGCGCGCGCGGCCGTTGCGACTGACGCTCGCCTCCTACACCACCCGCAACTTCAGCCTCGATCAGACCCTGGCCATGACCGCCCGCGTCGGGCTGGACGCCGTCTGCCTCAAGTCGTTCCACCTGCCGCTCGACGCGACTGCGGAACAGATCCAGGCAGCCGCCGCGCAGGTGACAGCGGCCGGAATTGAGCTCTACGGTGGCGGCGTCATCACGATGAACACCGCGCAGCAGGTGCACCAGGCGTTTGCGTACGCCCGGGCGGCCGGCATGTCACGAATCATCGGCGTGCCCGCACCCGAGATGCTGCCCCTGGTCAACGACCAGGTCCAGCAGTACGACATCCAGGTCTGTATCCATAACCACGGCCCGGGCGACGACGTGTATCCAACACCGGATGTGGCGTACGAGCGGATCAAGACGCTCGACAAACGGATCGGCCTGTGCCATGACGTGGGGCATACCGTGCGCGTCGGCAAGGACCCCGCCGCGCTGTCGCAACAGTGCGCCGACCGGCTGCTGGACGTGCACATCAAGGATGTGACGGCGGCCAGCGCCCAAGGGGTTTCTGCGCCGTGCGGGCGCGGTGTCATGGACCTGCCCAAGCTGCTGCGGACCTTCCTCGACATCGGCTACACCGGATTCCTGGCGTTCGAATACGAAGAACAGCCGGATGATCCGCTCCCCGGACTGGCCGAATCTGTCGGCTACATCCGGGGCGTCCTCGATGCGCTGTA
>DAISIS010000499.1:0-4280 GCA_036821925.1 Pirellulaceae bacterium | reverse complement strand
TCGGTGATTCACCGCCGCGTGCTGGACTGAACGCGCATCAACCGGGGCCGGCGCGACACGCAGCATACGCGGGGCGTGCGGAACACGCGGAGCGGTCGGCAGGGGCGGGAGTCGTTGTTGGGGTAGTTGACGGGGGCGCAGCGCGGACCGCAGAATAGCGGGCAAGCGGCCGGGAGCGGCGGCGTGCAGCAGGTTCTTCGGCCTGCGCCGCGCGGCTGCGCTGCCGAGTGTCTGGTTCACGAGACTGTGGATCACGAGACAGCGATGTTGAAGTTGTCGTGCTGCGCGGGGAACGGACGAGGACGCGATAGGAGCCCACAGGAATGACCAAGGCACAGGACGGTGTGGTACTCGGCGAGACCGGTTCTGCGGGGACGCTGCTCGGGCGACTCTCGGTGATGATGTTCCTGCAGTACTTCGTGCAGGGGGCCTATCTGCCGATTGCGTCGGTGTATGTCGAGCGTTCTCTGGGGTTCACGCCGATGCAGGTGGGTCTCTGCATTTCCGCCCTGGCGGTGGGCCCCATCCTGGCTCCGTTCGTGGTGGGCCAGCTGGTGGATCGCTGGTTTGCGACCGAGCGGGTCATGGCGGTGTGCCACATCGTGGGCGGCCTCCTGATGCTGTGGCTGGCGCGCCAGACGCAGGCGGGACCGGTCATCCTGCTCGGCACCGTCTACTCGATCCTCTACGTGCCAACGATGATGCTCAGCAATTCGCTGGCGTTCCAGCACCTGCGGAACAGCGACATGGAGTTTCCCTGGATCCGGCTCTTCGGCACGCTGGGCTACATTGTGCCGGCGTACGTGATCGAGTTCTGGTGGCTGCGCGGATTGGATGGTGCGGCGCTGGATCGGGCCCGCGCGATCGCGTTTGTGTTGTCAGGCGTCGTCGGGATCGGCATGGGGCTGTATTGTCTGAGCCTGCCGCACACGCCGCCAGTGGGCAAGAAACGGGGCTACGCGCCGGGCATCGTGTTGGCGCTGCTGCGGCGGCGGGATTTCCTGGTGCTGGTGGTGGTCAGCTTCCTGATCGCCATCGTGCACCAGTTCGTGATCGCCTGGTACAGCCCGTTCATGCGGGAGATCCTGGACAGGGGGGGGTGGGGAGCCTGGGAGCAGACGATCAGTTCGGTGGGGCAGGTCTGCGAGATTGGCGTGCTCGCCATCCTGGGGCTGCTGATCAAACGGCTGGGGTACAAACGCACGATGCTCCTGGGGGCGACCGCGTACCTGCTGCGGTGCGTCCTGTTCTCGCTGGTATTCCTGTGCGACCTGCCGTTCGCGGCCGGACTGATGCTGGCCGCCACCGGGCAGGCGCTGCACGGGTTCTGCTTCGGCTGTTTCATGGCGGTCGGCTATATGTATGTGGACAAAGTGGCCCCGCCCGATGTGCGCGGGAGCATGCAGACGGTCTACGGCGTCCTGGTCCTGTCGCTCGGGTTCTTCGTGGGAGGCTTCGTGAGCGGCGCGATCGGGGACCGCTTCACGTCCGGGGTTGGCGCCGCGGCCGTCCACAACTGGCCCGGCATCTGGCTCAGTTGCACGGCGCTGAGCGTCGTGTGCCTGGTGCTCTTTGCGGCGTTCTTTCCACGCGCGATGTCCCGCGAGAGCGAGGCGGCCAGGTCGTGAGCCGAGGGGTGCGAGATGAGTGCGCAACTGCCGCCGCTGGCCCCTGAATCGCTCGAGGCCGTGGCCCGGCAGCTGGCGCGCCGGCTGGGGGAGACCCGCACGCGACTGGTGCTCGCCGAATCCTGCACAGGTGGGCTGGCCGCCGCCACACTCACCACGGTGCCCGGGGTTTCCCAGTGGTTCTGCGGCTCCGCCGTGACTTATCGGGACGCGACGAAAATCCAGTGGCTGGACGTGTCGGCGCCGCACCTCGAGTGTTTCTCGGCGGTCAGTGAGATCGTCGCTCGTGAGATGGCCCGTGGCGTGCTGGCACGCACACCGGAAGCCGATTTGGCGCTGTCGATCACCGGCCATCTCGGCCCCGACGCCCCCGCCGCGCTCGACGGCGTCGTCTATCTGGGGGTGGCGCGCCGGCGTGCCGGCGCGGTCGTCGATCCCCACACGCTGGCGATCGTGCTGAGCAGTACGGCGCGCGGCGAGCGGCAGCGCGAGGCGGCCACGTGGTTGCTGCACACGGCGACGCACGAGTGTCGCGTGTGACGGCGGATCCAGGCAGCCCCCGGTGCCGGGAAATCATGCCCGCATTCCGGCGCGGCCGTCAGTCGAAGATCCCCGCCCCGAACTGATCGTTGCCGGGACGCGGCGGCTCCTTGGCTGGCTGCGGCGCCGGGAGGATGTGCGGCGCCCGCGGCGCCACCTCGGCAGGCTGGATCTGCGTCCGCTCGCCGTCCTTCCGCTTGATGGCGTCCTGCGCCTGCTTCGCCGGCGCATACTGCTCCACCAGCTCTGCACTTTCGAACTCGTCTTCGTAGCTGTCGTCGTAACGCGACACGTAATCGGGCTGCTTGGCACGCTCCCGCTCCGCGCGATACTCCTCGATGACATGCTTCTGGATCATCTCGCGGCACTGTGAGTTGATGGGATGCGCGATATCGGCATAGAGTTTGGCACGCCCATCCTGGTCGCGAACAGTGCGGTCGTCCTTTAAACGACCTCCGCAGCTGTTGCAGTAGCCGCTGCGGAGGTGGTTCTTGGCGCCGCAATTGGGGCAATGGGCTGTCAGCTTGCGGCTGGGCATGGCCACAAACGGACCACTGGTACCTTCGATGATCTTCAGATCGCGGATCACGAAGCAGTCATCGATGGTGATCGAGCAGAAGGCCTGCAATCGATCGTCAGAGTCTTCCATCAGCTTGATGCGAACCTCGGTAATCTCCATGCGGTCCTCCTTCCGGTGCACTCGCCGTCAAGGGGCTGGCCGAGGTATCGCCAGGGTCGTGGCCGCAGCCACGTAACCAAGCCCTTGCCCCCGCAGGCGCGCTGCCACACGTCGTGCATGGCCGGCATTTCGGCAAATGCCGTAATAACTAGTTCCACTCCCGCTCATCTGCTGCCCCAGACAATCGAGGCGGTCAAACACGCTTCGTAGTCGATCTATCCAAGGTGTCAGCTTCGCGGCCGCAGGCTCCAGCCGATTGTGGAGGTGCCGTCCAATCCGCGTCCCCCCGCCGCACCACGCGGCCGCCAACGGCGCAAGCGGGATGGGCCGGTCAGCCGGACTGCAGTGCCGATATACCTCCGTCGTGCTCAGTCCTGCGGGAGGTCGAACTACGACGACGTGCAGCCGCGCTGGATGCGGCAACAGCTCCATCCGTTCCCCGCGGCCACGGCAAATGGCGGCACCGGAGCCGAAGAAGAACGGTACGTCGCTGCCGAGACCGGCTGCCAGAGCCTGCAGACGTTCACGCGGCCAACCGAGCTGCCACGCGGCGTTGGCGGCCGCCAACGCCGCCGCCGCATCGCTGGAGGCACCTCCCAGACCGGCCGCCGACGGAATACGCTTGATCAGCCGTATCGCTGCGCCGGCACGGATGCCGGCCTCGTCGCGCAGCCGCTCCACGGCCCGCACCACCAAGTTGCTCGACCCGGTGGGAACGTCCCCCATCCAACTGGCCGCCGCGCCATGCGCTGGCACGCACGCCTGGATGCCTGGAGCCGTCTCGCACGTCAGTTGTATTCGATCCTCACGTGTGGCTAACAAGTAAATCGTGTCGAATATTGTCACAGCAACCATGAGCGTCTCGATCTCATGGAAGCCGTCATCCCGCTTGCCCAAGACTTCGAGGAACAAGTTCAGCTTGGCTGGAGCCCAGACCACAATGACGTTGTCCACTGCTGTCAGAATCATGCTGCTTGTGCTGTCAGGACCTCCCGTGTTCCCTCTGCTCCGACACGCGTCAACTTGACCCGGGCTGCATTGAGGCCGCGGACACGTTGACGTATTTTGTAGCTGTGTCTGGGTTTATGCCACTTAGGATTGTATCGGCACGAACATGGGGGTCAACACGAATCTGATATTCCTGGATGACACCCGTCAGCCGGCTTAGGCTCGACGCCCGATCACACGGCCCGTCCGTCGCCGGTGTCGACGTCTGGAACAGGGGTTACGGGTGATTGGGGGAAATACGCAGGATCTGGTGGCGTCACGCGGCCGCAAAGGCCACGTGGGAACTGGAATTACTGCGACCGCGGGGCCCCGCGCACTGCCGGGGGCCGTGTGCCGCGTGTTGGAGCATCAGGCGTGCGGGCGGTGGGGCGTTGTCCGGCTCAGCAGCAGCCTGTTGGGTGCCGTCGCGGCCGTTGTCATCGAGC
>DAISIS010000498.1:0-4284 GCA_036821925.1 Pirellulaceae bacterium | reverse complement strand
CGAGCTGTCGGCGGGCGCCGGGCGGCTGTCGTGCGGCACCGCGTCGTTCTCGGCAGCTCCACCTCCACGAATTGCCCGGAGGCGGTCGGCCAGGCTGGGCGTGCCCGTCTGGGCCGCCTCGAGTGCCACCGCCGCAGATTCCCCCGGTCGGTACACCGACTCGCGCAGGTGATCGGCCGGCACCCAGTTCGACGCAGGCGTCTCAGGCTCTGCGGCTGCGACCAGACCTATGGCTGCCACCACCAAACCAGCAAACACGACAACGTTCCGCAGCATGGCAATCATCCTGATGTGTATAGGTCTTCGTGGGGCGGCGGCACGACGCACTCCCCGGCCGCCACGACCGGTCCATGCCGGCTCCTGCCAGGAAGCAGGCACAGCCCAGGCGCGCAGTCTGTATCGGTTCAAGCGACCGTGTCGGTTTAAAGAACTTTTCCGGAAAAGAAGCCGGGGGTGTTTGGGGTGTCTGGGTTGATTTACTGCGGCCGTCCGGCGGCCGATCGATGGGCTGCCGGCAGTGGTTGCCGTTGGCTGTGGGGGGGAGGTGAGTTCGGGTGTGCGGAGAGGTCCCGGGGGCTGGTGCCGGCGGCCGGATTCCGGTCCGCTTTGTTGCACGCCGGCAATGCATTACGCTGGGCACTTTCCGGCCTGTGTCAGCGGGCGGATGGCGTTGGCGGCTCATGGGCAAACGTGCGACAGTGGTGGCGGTATGACGACTGGCTCGGCTCCCGAATTCATCTATTTCGATCTGGGCAACGTATTGCTGACGTTCGACACGCAGATTGCGTGTCGGCAGCTGGCGGAGCTTACGGGTCTGGGTGTGGAGCGCGTCCGGGAGATTGTCTTCAGCAGCCGGTTGCAGTGGCGTTACGAGTGTGGGGAGGTGAGCAGTCGCGAGTTTTACGACGCGTTCTGTGCTGCGGCGGGCGTGCGGCCGGACTACGACGCGCTGCACCATGCTCACAGCGCCATGTTTTCGCTCAACGTGCCGGTGGTGCCGATTGCCAGTCATCTCTGGGGGGCGGGCTATCGGCTGGGGATCCTGTCCAACACGTGTGAAGCGCATTGGGACTACGTGGCAGGCGGCCGATATGCGGTGATTCGCGAGCTGTTTTCCGTGCAGGTTTTGAGCCATCGCGAGCGATGCTGCAAGCCGGACAGGGAGATCTACCAGCGGGCGGTGGAGCGTGCGGGGGCGCCGCCCCAGCGGATCTTCTTTGTAGACGATCGGCCGGAGAACGTGGCGGGCGCTGTCGCGGCAGGACTAGACGCGGTGCTGTTTGAGGGGGCGTCAGCGCTTGCCGAGTCCTTGCGCGCCCGGGGGCTGGTGTTCAACTACTGACGGCTCAACTACTGACGGCTCAACTACTGACGGCTCAACTACTGCCGGCTCACTGCGCCGCCCCATTGCGCAGGTGGCCGACGACGATACAGGCGTTGTGGCCGCCGAAGCCGAAGCTGTTGCTCATCGCCACCTTGATGTCGCGTTTTCGGGGATGGAGGGGGGTGTAGTCGAGATCGCACAGGGGATCCGGAGTCTCGAGGTTGATCGTGGGGGGGATCACCTGTTCCCGGAGGGCCTTGATCGTGATCACCAGTTCAATGCCGCCGCTCGCACCGAGTGTATGGCCGAGTTGGCTCTTGGTGCTGGAAATGCTCACCTTCTTCGCATGGTCGCCGAACACCTGCTTGATGGCCATGGTTTCCGCCCGGTCGTTCAGTTCGGTGCCGGTTCCGTGGGCATTGATGTAATCGATGTCGGACAGTTCGATCTGCGAGTCGAGCACGGCATTGGACATGGCGCGAGCGGCACCGGTCCCGTTCTCATCCGGCTGCGTGATATGTCCGGCGTCGGTGCTGACGCCGGCGCCGAACACTTCGCAGTAGATGTTGGCGTGGCGGGCCCGGGCGTGTTCCAGTTCTTCGAAGACCAGCAGGCCGGCACCTTCGCTGAACACGAACCCGTCGCGATCTGCGTCAAACGGCCGGCTGGCGCCGGCCGGATCATCGTTGCGCATGGACAGCGCCTTGATGTTCTGAAAGGCGCTGATGCCCATCCTGGTGATGGCGGCTTCGGTGCCGCCGGTGACGACCACGTCCGTCCGGCCATCCTGGATCATCTTCAGGGCGTCGGCCATGGCATTGGTGGCGCTGGCGCAGGCCGTGGCCACGGCGTAATTCGGGCCGCGGATGCCGTGCACGATCGACAGCATGCTGCCGGCCGCGTTGAGCATCATTTTGGGCACGGTGAAGGCGGACACCCGATCGGGGCCTTTGGTCATCAGCCGGCTCATCTGCGACTCGATCTCGCACAGCCCGCCGATGCCCGATCCGAGCACCACGCCGCACCGATAGGTATCTTCCTGAGCCAGCTCGAGACCCGAATCCCGCAGCGCGTCGGCGCCGGCCACCAGTGCGAACTGTGTGAAGCGATCGATCCGTTTGGCTTCCTTGGCGTCGATGTACGCGCTCGGATTCCAATCGTAGATATCCCCTCCGATCTTGACCTTCAGGTCGGAGGTGTCACACAGACGCACCAAGTGCACACCGCTCTCGCCCGCCAAGAGCCGCTGCCAGAGGTCATCCACCTGGCAGCTGATCGCGGTCACGACACCCAGACCCGTGACGACCACACGTCGTTTCATACTTGTGACCACGTCCCGCTAGGAGGAGGATTGCGCCTTGGCAATGAAGTCAATTGCCTCGCCGACCTTCTGGATCTTCTCCGCGGCGTCGTCCGGAATGTTGATATCGAACTCTTCCTCGAGTTCCATGACGAGTTCCACCGTGTCCAGCGAGTCGGCGCCCAGATCGTTGACGAAGTGGGTGTCTCTGGTGATCTTGTCCTTCTCGACCCCGAGTTGCTCGGCCACGATTTCGATTACGCGTTCTTCAACAGATGCCACGTGCACCAACCTCCTATGATTTGGACCCGACGACCCGACATGGGGCCAGCCAATCTGCCAAGTAATACGGGTTCTGCGGCCCTCACGCTCACACAAGCAGACCCACGAAGATAGAGGATTTCCATAAGCACGGTCAAGACACGGTCCGCCTTGCCCGGTCTCTTTTTTGTCTGGGCTATACTCTACTGCCCCTCCGGCCGTTGGCTCAACCCGTCATCCCCCCGTCAACGGTAAGTACGCATCCCGTGATATACGCGGCGGCCGGGCTGGCCAGAAACAGCACGGCCGCGGCCACTTCGGCCGGTTTTCCGAGGCGTCGTGCCGGAATCTGTTTCCGGGCTTCTTCGAGCAGCACGGGGCCGAGCGTCTCGGTCATATCGCTTTCAATATATCCGGGGGCCACGGCATTGACGGTTACCCGGCGTTTGGCCAGTTCACGGCTGAGGCTGCGGGTCAGGCCGAACAGGCCGGCCTTGGACGCCGAGTAGTTCGTCTGGCCGGCGTTGCCGATCAGTCCGGCCACGCTGCTGACGTTGATGATCCGCCCGTATTTGGCGCGCATCATGACCCGCGACGCGCCCCGCGCGAACAGGAAAGCGCCCCGCAAGTTGGTGTCCAGCACCTCGTCCCAGTCCGCGTCATGCATCCCGGCCAGCAGGGCATCGCGCGTGATCCCGGCATTGTTGACCAGGATGTCCAGCCGGTCCCATTTCGCGACGAGCGCGTCGACCAGGCGGTCGACCTGGGTCCCGTCTTTCACGTCGCAGCTGAAGGCCTCGGCCTGCCCTCCCGCCGCGGCGGCCGCCGCGACCGTCTCGGCCAGTTTCTCCGCGCTGCGCGCCACGCACGCGACGACGGCCCCGTTCGCCGCCAGTTCCACGGCGATCGCGCGCCCCAGGCCGCGTGACGCGCCGGTCACGAGCGCCACCTGTCCGCTCAGGTCCACCTGCAACCGGGCCTCTGGCATTTCCCTCATTTCATCCACTGCCTGTTCCGGGGGTCCTGGTCGCAGCGTGTGGCGCCGGACCGGGGTGATTGACCAGCGTGCTGCCGCGCTCAGGCGGCCACGTTGTCACACAAGGCCTTGCGATCGATCCGTTTGAGCAGGCCACGCAGGACGCGGCCGGGACCGATCTCGTAAAAATGATTCACTTGTCCGGCCGCGAGCAGATAGCGGATGGAGTCCTCCCAGCGCACCGGGGAGATGACTTGCCGGATGAGCAGTTGGCGAATCTCGTCCGGGTCGTCGTGAACCTGAGCGTCCACGTTCGAAACCACGGGGATGCGTGGGGGGCGCATCGGCACCGTTTCCAGCGCTGCGGCCAGCTTGTCCACGGCGGAAGCCATCTCCGTGGTGTCGGGCGGCTTGGCCCTCGCG
>DAISIS010000497.1:0-4291 GCA_036821925.1 Pirellulaceae bacterium | reverse complement strand
TCACCCACATCCACGCGCACTTTGCGAACCACCCGGCCACCGCCGCGCTGTTGATCCACCGCCTCGCGGGTATCCCGTTCAGTTTCACCGCGCACGGTTCCGACCTGCACCGCAACCGCTGCCTGCTGCGCGAGAAGGCCGCGGCCGCGCAGTTCGTCGTGACCATTTCGCAGTACAATCGCCAGGTCATCCTGGCCCACTGCGGCGCCGCGGTGCAGCGGAAGCTGGCGGTGATTCACTGTGGCGTCGACACACAGGTGTTCCGGCCCGCCGCCGGAGCCAGCTCGGACCCAGCCGGTCAGCCGTCGCGTGCGCTCCGCATCCTCTCCATCGGGACCTTGCACGAAGTCAAAGGACACCGGTACCTCATCGAGGCGTGCGCGCAGCTCCGGCAGCGCGGCGTGGACTTCGTCTGCCACATCATCGGCGACGGGCCGGACCGCCAGCCGCTGCAGGATCAGATTCTGCGCGGCGGGTTGGCCGAGCACGTGCACCTGCTCGGCCCGCGCACGCGGGCTGAGATCGTGTCGCGGGTGCAGCAGGCGGACGTCCTGGCGGCCCCCAGCGTGTTCAGCCAGTCGGGGCGCCGGGAGGGAATACCGGTGGTGCTGATGGAGGCCATGGCCTGCGGTCTTCCGGTCGTCGCCTCCGCGATCTCGGGGATTCCCGAGTTGGTCGGCGACGGGCAGACCGGCATGCTGGTGCCACCCGGTGACGCACACGCGCTGGCCGACGCCCTGCAGAGCCTGGCCCAGGACGCGGCGCTGCGGCGCCGCCTGGGCACCGCGGGGCGACGGCGCGTCGAGGCCGACTTCAACCTCCACCGCAACGCCCGCCAGCTGGTGCGCGCCTTCGGCAGCCCGCGCGCCGGCGCACCACCGGGCACCGCGCCGAACCTGGTCGCTTGTACACCTGCAACGCCACATGGCAAAGGAAGGACAACCGCGCAATGAAGACGAACCGACTGCTGACGCGCCGGCAGGCCAGCGGGCTGGCCCTGGATGCCCGGGTGGCAATCGAGACGCAGATCACCGACGCCCTGGCCGACACAGCGCGCATCCCGCAGGTCCCCGCCGGCTGGACGCTGGACGACTACATCCGGCGTTCACCCTGGCGCCGGTATCTGTTCGGGTTCCTGGGCCCGATCCGGGGAAAAGTCATTCTCGACCTGGGGTGCGGCTACCACCCCACGCCGCTGTTCTTCGCGCTGGCCGGCGCGCGGCGGGTGGTGGCCTGTGACGTGTCCCCCAAGGCGATCGCGTACGTGGAACGGGTGGCGGCTGAGTTCGGCGTGGCCGATCGTATTGACACGCTCGTGTCACCGGCCGAACACCTTCCTTGTGACAGCGACATGTTCGACCTGATTCACGGCGAGGCCGTGCTGCACCACCTGCACCTGGAGGATGCCGGGCGTGAGCTGGAGCGCATACTGAAGCCGGGTGGTCGAGCGGGCTTCAAGGATCCGCTGGGGCAGAACCCGTTCCTCGAATTCGCACGGGACTACGTCCACTATGGCTGGAAGCACCCGGCCAAAGGGACCGACCGCCCGTTGACCTACGCGGCGATCGAGCGTTTCGGTCAGCATTTCCAGCAGTGTACGTATCGCGGGTTCGGCGTGGCCTCGGCGCTGGCCATCGCGCTGACCGCCAACCGCAACACACGACTGCGCGGCGTCGCCGACTGCGTCGACCGTCCGCTCCTGAGCGCGCTGCCGGTCCTGCAGCGTCTCGGGCGGTTCGTGGTGACGTGCGTTGTGGCCTACGATTCCCATCGGCGCCGGGCGCACCTGGCATCGCGTTGACACGCGGGGGGCGAATCCGGCAGAAGCTCGTGTTCATGTTCATGTTCGTGTTCGTGGGAAGGACAGTGAGATGACGACCGCGCAGGCAGACTGGGTGCTGGCCGGGCTCTTCTGGGGCTCAGCCGCCTTGATCGTGTACGCCTACGTCGTGTTCCCGGCGCTGGTCGCCCTGCACAGCCTTGCCAGCCGGCCGTACGTCGTCGATACGGAGACGACGCCGAAGGTGAGCGTGTTGATTGCCGCGCACAATGAAGCGGAGCACATCGGCGCCAAGCTGGATAATCTCTTTGCGCTGGACTATCCCCGCGCGCAGCTGGAGGTAATCATCGCGTCGGACGGCTCGAACGACGGCACGAACGAGCTGGTCAGCCGCCGCGGCGTGCCGGGGTTGCGGCTGCTGCCACTCGCCCGCTGCGGCAAGGCCGCCGCGCTGAACGCGGCGGCCGCCGAGGCGACGGGTGAGATCCTGGTGTTCTCGGACGCCAACAGCCTCTATGCGCCTCAGGCGCTGCGGGCGCTGGTGGCTCCATTTGCCGACCCGCGTGTGGGAGGTGTGGCCGGCAATCAGGTCTACGGGGCAGGGGAGGCGCGCAGCGCCGCCGCGGCGGGCGAGCAGCTCTACTGGCGTTTCGACCGGTGGCTCAAGTGGCGGCAGAGCCACGGCGGGAACACGATCTCCGCGACCGGGGCCATCTATGCGATTCGCCGCGCGTTGTTCCAGCCGGTGCCTGAGGGGGTAACCGACGATTTCGTGACATCCACGCGTGTCATTGCCGCCGGCTGGCGGCTGGTATTCGCCCCCGCCGCTGTGGCGTGCGAGCCGGTGGCGAAGTCCAGCGGTGTGGAGTTCGGCCGCAAAGTGCGGGTCATCACCCGCGGCCTGCGTGGTGTGTGGCACATGCGCGCATTGTTGAACCCGTTCCGACACGGCTGGTATGCCTGCCAGCTCCTGTCGCACAAAGTCGTCCGCCGCCTGGTGGCCGTGCCGTTGCTGGTGTGTCTGGCAACCAGTCCGCTGTTGTGGCACCGGGGGTGGATCTACCAGGCCGCCACGTGCGTGCAATGGGCCGTCTATGCGGCGGCTTTGCTCGGGCTGCTGCTGCGTCACACGCGCGCCGGGCGCCGGAAGGTGTTGGCCCTGCCGTTCTACTTCGTCTTGGTCAACGCGGCGGCACTGGTGGCGCTGCTGAACATTCTGCGCGGGCATCGGATCGTCGTGTGGGAGCCGCAGCGCAGTGGCGTCAGCGGGCAGCCCGCACTGGCCTCCTCCGCGTCGCTGAGTGACGCCCGTTCGACATAGGTCTCCGGTTTCTGCTGTAGTTCCGACGTCCGCACAGGACTTGTCCGCAGTGATGAGCACGATGACGACCCAACGCACAATCAGCTCCGAGCCCTCCGCCGCCGCGTCGCAGCCGGCTGCCGGTCGGCCGTCGTTCCGGAGTTGGCCGGAGTGGGTCACGCTGGGCGCGATCTTCCTGGCCTACACCAATGCGGCGGCGGTCGGCGTCCACTTCCATGGTCTGCCGTCGGCCGCGGCGGCGGCGGTGCTGCTGCTTCCCGCCGTCCCGCTGGCAATCTATCTGCTGCGGGACGGACAGCCGATCATTGTGACCCCCGCGCTCCCCTGGGTCGCGCTGTTCGTGCTGATCCAGTCGGCGTCTGCGGTGCGAGCGGACCGGCCGGACGTGGCGGCGGACACCTTGTTCGTGCTGATCGGCGAGGGGCTCGTGGTCTTCTTTCTGCTGACCAACGTCATCCGGGATGCGCGGCTGCTGCAGCAGTCCGTCTGGGCGTTGCTCGTGGCCGGCGCCCTCCTGGGCGGCCTGTCGCTGTTCCAGCAGCTGACGCGCACCTACGACAACAACTACGGCGGGTTTGCCCAGATGAGCAACGCCGAGTTCCGCACGGGCGGCGCCGAAGTGGAGGTCGAGGACGGGGAGTTCGACCCGGAGGCGAGTCAGCGGCGTCTGGCGGGCCCGATCGGCGAGACGAACCGGTATGCCCAGGTCATGCTGATGCTCGTCCCTCTGGGGCTGTTTCACATGTGGGGAGGTTCCCGGCCGGCCGTGCGCGGACTTGCGGCGCTGGCGACCTTCCTGATCATGATCGGTGTGACGCTGACCTTCTCGCGTGGCGCGCTGGTCGGCGCAGCCGTGTTGCTCGTGGCGCTGATCTACCTCGGACGCCTGCGTCCCGCTCAGATCGGCGTGATCGTGCTGGGACTGGTGTCCATCACCCTGCTGGTGCCGCAATCGCGGACGCGCGTGGAATCGTTGCTGGACATCGTGCCCGGCGTCCGCGGCCCGGAATTCAATGTCGCCAGCGCTGACGGCTCGGTACGGAGCCGACTCACAGAAATGCTCGCGGGAGCCGCCGCCTTCCTGGACCACCCGGTGCTGGGTGTCGGGCCGGGCATGTTTCGTTACCACTACCGCGACTATGCCGAAGACGTCGGCTTGCGCCTGCTTGATACGACGCGCCGCGCGCACT
>DAISIS010000496.1:0-4295 GCA_036821925.1 Pirellulaceae bacterium | reverse complement strand
ACTTCGTCCCCCCACAGTTCCACGCGCAGCGCATATTCCTCGTACGAGGGCCAGATCTCGACGCAGTCGCCTCGCACCCGGAACGTGCCACGCTGGAAACTCACGTCGTTGCGGTCGTATTGGATCCCCACCAGCTTCATCAGCAGCTCGTCGCGATCGATCGTCTCACCCCGCTCCAGCGCCACCATCATTTCGCGGTAGTCGTCCGGCGAGCCCAAGCCGTAGATGCTCGATACGCTGGCCACCACAATCACATCGCTGCGGCTGACCAGCGCACTGGTGGTCGCCAGCCGCAGGCGATCGATCTCCTCGTTGATCGACGCGTCCTTCTCGATGTAGATGTCCCGCTGCGGAATGTACGCTTCCGGCTGATAGTAGTCGTAATAGCTCACGAAGTAGTGCACGGAGTTGCGCGGGAAGAACGACCGGAACTCCGCGTACAGCTGCGCGGCCAGCGTCTTGTTGTGCGACATGACCAGCGTCGGCCGTTGCACCGCCTGGATGACGTTGGCCATCGTGAATGTCTTGCCCGAGCCGGTGACACCCATCAACACCTGGTGACGCTGACCGGCCTGGATCCCGTCCACCAGCGTCTGAATGGCTTGCGGCTGATCCCCGGCCGGCGGAAACGGACTGGTAAGCTGGAATTCCATAGGGCGCATTGGTAGCACGTCGCGCGCCGCCTGCCAAGTGGCGGGCCGCGGCCGGGGGCGGGGCCGACGCGCGTGCGGGAGACACACGGACCGACCGGGCGGCATTAGCGGCCGTCATTCTCCCACATCGCGCCGGCACCCCGCAGGTACGGCCGGATCCGGCGGATCGTCTTGGGGCCGACACCTTTGACTTCCGCCAGCTGATCAAGGGAGCGGAAGGGGCCGTGGCGCGCGCGATGGGCGACAATCCGGCGGGCCAGCGTTTCGCCAATGCCGGGCAGCAGTGTGAACTCCGGCCAGTCGGCGGTGTTCACGTCCAGTGCAAAATCCACGCTCCGAGGCGCTGCCGAGTCGAACTCGATGCGCTGCTGGCGGAAGACGGCCTGCCAGCACCCCTGCAGGAGAATGGCCAGGAAGCAGCCGCCGACCAGCGCGGCCACCGTGGCCTGATCCGCGGCGTGCAGCACCGACCGCAGGCGGCCTGCACCCGCTCGAGACAGATCGCGATCCATGGCTCGAGTCCCCTTGGCCCACGGTCGCGTCAATGCTACTTTGCGCTATGGTGTCGCCCGCCGTCAAGTGCCGCAGGCCCCAGTTGCAGGAGGATCCGCCCCGTGCCCGCCGAGTTCCATCAATTGACCTGGGACCAGTCGCTCGAAGACGACTGCCGACAGCTCGTGCGGCTGGCAGTGCGCGAGGATCTGGATCGGCATATGGACCTCACCACCGTCGCGCTGGTGGGCGCTCAGTCAGAGGGCCGGGCAGTGGTCGTCGCGCGCCAGCACGGCGTGGCCTGCGGACTGCACGCCATCCCCCTGGCACTGGACGAAATGGAGACCGCGGTCCGCTGGAGTCCGCAGCTCCAGGACGGGGATGCCGTGGAGCCGGCAACGGTCCTCGGCACACTGGCCGGCCCAGCCCGCGATCTGCTGACGGCCGAACGCCTGCTCCTGAACCTCGTCGGCCGCCTCTCCGGCGTCGCCACGCTCACGCGGCAGTACGTGCAGGAGGTGGCCGGCACGCGCGCCCGGATCTACGACACGCGCAAGACTACCCCCGGCTGGCGACGGCTGGAAAAGTACGCCGTGCACTGCGGCGGCGGACGCAACCACCGGACCGGCCTGTTCGATGCCGTCTTGATCAAGGACAACCACCTGGCCCACGTCGCGCACGCGGACCAGCAGAGTCTGTCGCCCGCCCAGGCGGTCGAACTGGTCCGCCAGCGCCTGCGCGAGATGCTGCCGGCCGACGCCAACGCGACGATCGTCGAAGTGGAAGTGGACAGCCTGGACCAGCTCTCACAAGTGCTCCCCACGCGCCCCCATCTCGTGCTGCTGGACAATATGTCGCTCGCACAACTGCGCGAGGCCGTGGCGCTGCGCGATGCGACCGGGGCAGACGTCCAACTCGAGGCGTCCGGCGGCGTCAACCTGAACACGGTGGCTGACATCGCCAGGACCGGCGTCGATCGGATCAGCGTCGGAGCCCTGACGCATTCGGCGACGGCGCTGGATGTGGCGATGGATTGGGGGTGAGTGTTCAGTTTTCAGTTTTCAGTGTTCAGTTTTCAGTGTTCAGTTTTCAGTGGTCAGTGGTCAGTGTTCAGTGGTCAGGGGTCAGGGGTCAGGGGTCAGGGGTGGGGGCAGGGGGTGTCGCGGGTTGTTCCGCGACCGCTAAAGTCGTGGTGGCTTACCTGGATTCTCTAAGACGAACATCCTCCGCGGGATGATCGTGCAGGCGGGAACAATCGGTACAGGCGACAAATCCGGTTAACGTCGTATCGGCGGCACAATCGATACAAAGAGAACATACGGTCGGTCAGCGGCAGTGCCGCCTGACGGAATGCTCTCACCAGTCTTCCCCGCCGATCCACCTGCTACTGTCTGGACACCCCGCCATGATCAGAACTGTGATTCAGTCGCGTCGCCTCGTCTGGCTTCTCTGCGTGGTCGTTGTGATCAGTGCCGTGGCGGCGTCCGGCTGCAGTCGGCGCCGGTATCGCCTGGCCGCCGACAAACAGGCCTACGACCTGATCGCGGAGAAGGGAGCGATGTGCCCCGCATGGGATACGGGGCCGTGGAGCGTCTACGGTGATCCGCGCAGCCGGTATTACGACCCGTGCGAACCCGACCGGCCGCCGATGCCTCCGGACGATCCGTGTTCCCACGTATTCATGCGTGAAGTGGCCGGCATGAAGGGCTGGAAACACTGGAATGACTTTGGCTCCCGCTCCCAGGTGGACAATCCCAAGTGGCGTCAACAGCTCGTCGACTACGCGCGATTCAACGCCAACGAAGAGGTGATACTCGACCTGGATTCGTCGCTGCAGCTGGCGCGGATTCACTCGTCCAGTTACTGGAGCCAGTTGGAGACGATCTACCTGTCCGCGTTGGACGTCAGCACGGAGCGGTTCCGCTACGAGGTCCAGTTCTATGGCGGCAACGGCACACGGTTCTCGCACCTGGGCCGCCTGGTGGGATCCGGGCTCCCGTCGAATCGCGGGAGCGGGCTGGGGGGCGCCGACAACCAGGTGATCGGGGAGCGTAACAGCCTGACCAACTCGACCGACGCCTGGCTGCAGAAGGACTTCGCCACGGCCGGTGAACTGGTGGTCGGCTTTGCCAATTCGGCCGTCTGGACGTTCGCCGGCCCGGACACGCACGCGACAGGCTCGCTGCTGAACTTCAACCTGGTACAACCTCTGTTGCGTGGCGCGGGCCGGGACGTGGCGCTGGAGCAGCTGACCATCGTCGAACGCACGCTGCTGGCCAACTTGCGGGCCTTTCAGCGGTACCGGCAAGGGTTCTACACCCAGGTGGCGATTGGCGAGTCGGGTGTCAGCGGTCCGTCGCGCCGCGGTGGCTTCCTGGGCGGCACCGGCTTGACCGGTTTCACCGGGACCGGCTCGGGCGGGCTCGGCGGCGTCGGGTCCACAACGTCCTACGGTCGCGCCTACGGAGGCAGCACGGGCACCGGGGGCGGCGCGGGCACCGGGTTTGCCGGCGGCGGCGCCGGGACCGTGGGTGGGTTCATCGGCCTGCTGCAACAACTGCAGCAGTTGCGCAACACCGAGGACAGCCTGGCGCTGCAGCAGAACCAGCTGGCGAAGCTCGAGTCGTATCACGCGGCGGGGCTCATCACGCTCATCCAGGTAGACAACCTGCGGCAGGCGGTGGAGACCGAGAAGGCCAACCTGCTGCAGGCGCAGAACTCGTTTCAATCGACGCTGGACAACTTCAAGGTCAATACGATGGGGCTCCCGCCCGACCTGCCTGTCGCGCTCGACGACAGCCTGATCCGTCAGTTCCAGTTTCTCGACCCGCGCGCCACCGCCATCTCACGCAGCGTCACGGCGCTGCAATCCAACGTCGGGACACTCCCCGCACAACCCTCACCCGAGCAGCTGAAGTCGGCCGTGAGCGACGCGCGGGGCATCGAGCAGCGGCTCGAGACGCATTTCGGGCTCATCGACGACGACTACCGAACACTGGACGAACGCTCCCCCACACGCATGCTCGCTATGGCGCCGGAAGAAGTCACACAGTTCCGCCTGGACATGGAGCAGGAACGGGACAAGCTGGCGCAGATCAAGCAGCGATTCGCCGCCTATTCGGCCGGCATGGACTCCATCGCCGAACGCAT
>DAISIS010000495.1:1512-4304 GCA_036821925.1 Pirellulaceae bacterium | reverse complement strand
GGCGCGCGGCTTGTGCCAGAGATAATGCAGCTGGGCCCGCACGATGGCGGCGGAAAAGAACGGCTGGTAGTGGGCGCGCCGCGCCAGCGCAGCCGCCTCGGGGTGCACCGTACCGGCCGGCCTGCGGCACCGGCGCAGCTCCCAGATCTTGCGCCAGATCGAGCCACCGTCCAGCGCCGCGCGGCCGGTGTCGGGACCCAGGAGCGGATAGATCTCGACCGCGACGCCGAGTTGCTGCACCGCCAGGATCTCGTAGAGCACGAACGTCTCCGTGAGCTTGGGAAACCGGGACATGACATACGCCACGCGGACCGGCCTGCCGGCCTGCTGCGCGGCCCGGTCGCCTGAACGCGGCTGTTCCTCGACACGCGTGATCATCGGGCCACCCTTTCCATGCGTGCGGCGAACAGCCGCCAGATGGCGGCCGTGACACACCGGCGGACCGCGTCCGCGGTGCCCGAGCCATCGACGACGATCGCCTGCGGCAGTGCCTGTGCCAGCCGCAAGTAATGCTGCCGCTGCCGCTCCAGAAAACACGCGTCGTGTTCGTGTTTGCGGGCGTACATCGTGTCGGCTGGCACGTCCAGGACGATCACGAGGTCCGGGGCGGGGCAGACGTGGGCCAGCAGCCACCGCCGCAGCCGGCGCAGAGCGGAGCCGGCACCGGATGCGGCGGGGATGCACGCGTCGTAACAGTAGCGATCGAAGATCACGAATCGGCCGCGCGCCTGTTGCCAACGCGCAACCGCATACCGGCGCCACTGGCCCAGCACGCGCTGCGCGAACGTCCAACCGGCCAGCCGCCGCGGGCCGGCAACGCGGGTCGCGCGAGGATAGAGTCCCATATACGCCGTGGTGACCGGGAAGAAGAACTCGGTGCGGATCGCGTGGGCCAGCGTCGACTTGCCGGCCCCGTCGGGTGCCAGGATCGCCACAGACAGCGCATCGGGCCGCAGCGCGGCTGCCCAGCGACTGAGTTTGCGCCGCAGCCGGATCTGCAGCGGCCGCGACCGGGAACTGGGGAGCCGGCGGCGCGACAATTCGCCCGCCAGCTGCGCACCGAGCTGCTGCAGCTCTGCCCAGCGGCCCTGCTGGACCAGTCGCACCAGCTCCAGCGCCGTGGCCGGCTGGAGCGGGCAGTCGGCCAGTGCGGCGGGGTTCGCCAGGTGCGCCGCCCACGCGCCGCACAGCTGCTGCAGACGGTCGCGCCGCGGTGGCGGGATCGTACGTTTGTCCAGCACCGCGTGGAGTACCAGCGCCAGGAACTCGTCGGCCGCCGCCGGCACGTACGCCACCCCGTTCCAGCAACGGTGGGCCAGGCAGCGCGCGCCGATCGCTTCGTGCGCCGCCTCGCACTGCGCGCCATAGTATGTGGCGGTGACGATGTCCAGCTTGATCCAGGCGTCACGCTGGGGGTCATAGCCGACGAAGAACCGGTGTGGCCAGTAGCCGGCACAACGCAGCCGCGCGAAGCCCAGATGGCGGGCAATCCGCGCGACGCGCGCCAGATCGTGCGGCGCCACCAGCACGTCTACCTCACCCCCGTCGGCGAGTTCCGCCAGACGGGACCCGTCGCGGAGCACGCAGTACGCGACACCGGTCTCGTTCCAGGCGCAGAGCACCTGTTCCAGCAGGCTCGCGGCCGGCAGCGGTGAGGCGGGCAGGGACAGCTGCAGCGGGTGTGGGGATCGTAGTGGGTTGGTCATGCCGGCGTCCGGTCTCGCTGGGGTGCGGGTGATGCGGTGACAACGCGGTCCGCCTGCGCGGCGGACCCATTCGGCTTTTTCAGCTCAGCGGTGGCGCGTTCCAGCAGACCGACGAGCGTCACCTCCTGGTCCGGAAACGTGGCCAGTCCGACACGCACCTGCATGCCCAGCCGGTCTTCGGCCGCGGCCAGGAACCGGCTGCGCCACGCGTCCGCCCCGCTCGACTGCGTCTCCGGCAGCAGGACCAGAAAGCAGCCGTCACGATAGGCCACCACGTCACAGTCACTGGTGGTTTCACGCAGCAGCTCGGCCACCTGCGCCGTCGTGTACTTGCTGACCAGCTCACGCTGCATCTCCTCGAGCAGCTGCTGGTGACGCCGCCGGTCCAGGCTGTGCTTGTCCACGTCGACGGCCAGCATGGCCAGGGGCCTGCCGTGCTGCCGCGAACGGCGCAACTCGCGATACATCTGACCCTGCACATCTGCAAACCGGCTCGTCTGGTTCGCGAAATGGCCGATCACGACGTCGGCCGCCACATCCTCGAACCGGTGAATGCTCCGCGATGTCACCCAGGCCAGCAGCGTCGTCGCGGCCAACACCATCGACGCGATGGCCAGGTCACGCAGCGACAGCGCAGCCGCCCCGCTGCCCGATCGCGACAGGGAATAGGTCGCCAGTATATAGATCGTGAGGGAGATCGCCAGCAACAGCAGCGGTGGGACCTGCCGCAGCCGGCGGAAATAGATAATGGTCAGGGCCGTCAACGACGATACCACGAACAGGGCCGGCATGCCGGCCGACGCGGCGTCCCACCGCGCGAGACCGTGTACGAGGCAGAGCCAGGCGAGCGTCATCGCAAACAGACATCGCAACCACTTCACAAAAGCATCCTCCGGTCCTGGTGCCGAATGTTCGTCACCCCGCTGCCACGCGGGCGCTGCGTGTGGGTCGCGAACATCCACAAGCCTATGGAACGCGATCAGGTGGGCAACGGTCAGCGTGGGGGAGTTTCGTAGACAGTGTGTGCCGCGCCCGTGAAAACGGCTGACGCCCGCGCTGGGAGGCGGCTGCTGAGGGACGGCATCA
>DAISIS010000495.1:0-1412 GCA_036821925.1 Pirellulaceae bacterium | reverse complement strand
GGAACGCGCCCTGCGGGGCGCCCGCCTGCCGATCCAGACGCGGGGTTCTGCGGCAGCAGCACAACAGGTGTCGAAAAAGGAGTGTCAGGCTATGAACGCGACAGTTGTCGGTCAGTTTGCGGAGTGGGAAGTCGACCGTGACGCGTGGGCGCGCGTTGCCGGACAGCCGCGGTTCAGCTGGATGGTCAGCCGCACGGACATTGCGCTGCTGCGCCCCGGCTATGCGTTCGGCAAGCGGGTCATGGACCTCGCAATCTGCCTGGCGATCCTGCCGCTGGCGCTGCCCATCATGGCGCTGTGCGCGGCAGCCATCTGGCTGGAAGACCCCGGTCCGATCCTGTTTCGGCAGTTGCGGACGGGGCGCGGGGGACGCCGCTTCAAGATGCTCAAATTCCGCTCGATGGTGAAGAACGCCGAGGAACTGAAGGCCCGCTACGCGCATCTCAATGAGCTGACGTGGCCCGACTTCAAGATCACGAACGATCCGCGGGTCACCCGCGTCGGCTGGTTCTTGCGCAAGACCAGTCTCGATGAGCTGCCCCAGATCTTTAATGTGATCCGAGGTGACATGAGCCTGGTCGGGCCCCGGCCGACGTCGTTTGACGCAAGCACTTACCAGTTGTGGCACACCGAGCGTCTGGAGGTGCTGCCGGGGATCACCGGACTGTGGCAGGTCAACGGCCGGGCCGATCTTGATTTCGATCAGCGGCTGGCGCTGGATGTCTACTACATCGAACACCGCAGCCTGTGGCTGGACATGGCGATCCTGGCCCAGACGGTACCGATGGTGCTGCGCTCCCGAGGGGCCTACTGAGTGTCGCTCCTGAATGGCGCGCGCGCCGGGCCGCCGCCCACTGCGTCTCCGTTCGTCCCATTTGTCCCGTTCGTCAGCCTGGACCTGCTCAATGACAAGTCTCGCACGGCAAACCCTGTCGGCCGTCTCACGCAGTGGCGCCTTCAGCGTCTTGGTGCGGATGCTGGAACAGCTGGCGGACGAGAAGCCCGACCTGCTGCGCGTGCTGGCCTACCATCGCATTGACGAACCGGAGCACCGCCCGCAACTGCATCCGGGGCTCATTAGCGCCACGCCTGCGGAATTCGACCGGCAGATGGCCTATGTGGCGCGACACCTGACCGTCGTCACGTTG
Source organism: Pirellulaceae bacterium (assembly GCA_036821925.1). GTDB lineage: Bacteria > Planctomycetota > Planctomycetia > Pirellulales > Pirellulaceae > JAAYDI01. Next base: position 264 of record DAISIS010000495.1, on the reverse strand, counting down.
GACGAAGTGCTGCAGGCGCTGCAACACGGCGCGCCGCTGCCACCCCGCGCGGTGCTGATCACGTTCGACGACGCATATTGCGATTTCGCGGAACAGGCCTGGCCGATTCTGCGGCGCTATCGGCTGCCGGCCACGCTGTTCGTGCCCACCGCGTATCCGGATCATCCCGAGCGGGCGTTCTGGTGGGACCGCCTGTACCAGGCGACCCGCGACGCGGAGCGATCAGGCCGTTGGCCGGCAAGCGCGGTGGCGACGCGGCGGAAC
>DAISIS010000494.1:0-4324 GCA_036821925.1 Pirellulaceae bacterium | reverse complement strand
CAGCTCTGTCTGACCGCCACCCCGCGCTCCGGCATCGTGAACTACATGCGGGCGCTGCAGATCGACAGCCAGGCATGTACCGGCGCGCTCGACTGGGACTTCGACAATGACGGGTTCCGGGACGTCGTGACGTGGGGCACTCGTGGGCTGACCGTCTATCGCGGAGGGCCGCCGGGGGGGGATTTCCAGCCGGCCAGCCTGCTGGAAGGCGGGCTGGACGGGCCGGTGCAGGCGGTGCGCTGCAGCGATCTGGATCGCGATGGTGACCAGGACCTGCTGGTCGCGACGCCCGCACGCGTGGTGACGTTGATCAACGAAGGGGGAAACGACAACAGCTGGTTCACCCTCTATCCGATGGGGCAGGAGGACAACGCCGGCCGGTGCAATCACAGCGCCATTGGCAGCCTGGTCGAACTGCGCGCCGGCGGCCGGTATCAGGCGCAGGTCGTCGTACAGCCGAGCGTGCATTTCGGGTTGGGCCAGCAGGAAGTCGCGCAGCAGGTCCGCATCCTGTGGACCAATGGTGTGCCGCAGGACATCGTGGAGATTGGCGGACGCGTGGCGGTCTGCGAACGCATGCTGCTCAAGGGATCCTGCCCCTACATCTATACGATGGCGGACGGCAAATTCAGATTCTTCTCCGATTGCCTGTGGGCCGCGCCGCTGGGGTTGCAGACGGCCCAAGGTGAGATCCAACCGACACGCGCCTGGGAGTATCTGCACATCCCCGGCGAACGCCTGACCCCGTCGGAGGGATCGTACTGGATCATGCTTACGGAAGAACTCTGGGAGGCCGGGTACTTCGACTTTGCGGAGCTGATCGCCGTCGACCACCCGGCGGACGTGGAGATCTACTCGAACGAGAAGGTGGGGCCTCCAGACATTGCGGAGTTCAAGATCCATACCGTTCGCACGCGCCGTTTTCCGGAGCGCGCGGTGGATCCGCGCGGGACGGACCTGCGCGCTCAATTGCAGCACGCAGACGGCGACTTCGTGAAGGCGTTCGACAAGCGTGTCCGGCAAGGGTTGACCCCCGAGCACTACATCGAGCTGGACCTGGGCGCGCTGCAGGATCCGCAGCAGATCACGCTCTTCCTGACCGGCTGGATCTTCCCGACCGATACCTCACTCAATATCGCGTTCCTGCAGGATCCCGAGACGGACGGGCCGCGGATGCCCTCGGTGTGGGTGCCCGACGCGGCGGGCCAGTGGCAGGAGACGATCGGTTTCATGGGCTTCCCAGGTGGCAAGACCAAGACCATTGCGGTCGACCTGTCGCAGGCGTTTCTGACGGCGGACTACCGGGTGCGGATCCAGACCACGGCAGAAATCTACTGGGACGAGGTATTCTTCACGGTGGACGAAGCGCCGGTGGAAGTGCGTCAGACCCGGCTTGCGGTGCAGTCGGCTGACCTGGCCTACCGGGGCTGCTCGGAGGCCCTGCCCACCCCGGAGAACGCGCCCCGCATGTACGACTATAACAAGGTGATCCGGCCCCCCGTCTGGCCTCCCATGCGCGGCCGGTTCACGCGGTACGGACCGGTGTCTGAGTTGCTGGCCGAAGCAGACGACCAGATGGTGGTGATCGGGGCGGGCGATGCGCTGACGGTGCGTTTCGAGGCCCCCGACACGCCGCTGCCGGACGGCTGGAAACGGGACTTCCTCCTGTACAGCATCGGCTACGACAAGGACGCGGACCTCAACACAGTCTACGGTCAGACGGCCGATCCGCTGCCGTTTCGGGCCATGCGGAGTTACCCGTTCGGGTCCGACGACGAGGTGCCCGACTCGCCGGCGTACCGCGATTTTCTGCAGCGCTACCAGACGCGTGAACAGGATCCCCGAGCGTTCTGGCGGCGTCTCGTGTTGCCGTCCAGGCCGTAACCGGGGCCGGGGTATCCGCGCGGTCCGATGGGCGGACCGTTTGACGCCGCGCCTCCGGCGGCTACAAAGACAAAGATACATCAGGTCGGAGCTGTTCCTGACGGGCGTGCCGTGCTGTGCCGCGCGAGGACCTCCTGTTTCCCTCGAAGCGAAGGTCTTGTCATGTCTGCTCAACCGAACGCGGCACGGGTTTCGGTGACGCATCCGAAGGCGCACCAGCGGGTGCTCGGTCCACGGCTGAAGGTCGTGTTTCATGTGGTCCTGGCCCTGGCCGCAGTGCTCGGCGCCAATTCGGTGTACCTGGCCGCTGTGACCTGCATGGAGTGGATCAGCCGCCGTTGGGGTGATGCCCTGACGTACCAGAACGGCTTCTATCTCTTGATGTTTCTGCTGCACATCGTGCTCGGGCTCCTGCTGATCGCGCCGTTGCTGGTCTTTGGCATTTCGCACCTGATGGTGGCCCGGCATCGCCGCAATCGTCGCGCTGTGAAACTGGGCTACGCGCTGTTCCTGGTCGCGCTGCTGATCCTGCTCACCGGGCTCCTGTTGATTCGCGTCGTGGGCTTCTTCGAATTGAAGACCCCCGCGGCGCGAGCGGTCGTCTACTGGCTGCACGTGATCGGCCCGCTGTGCGCCGTCTGGCTGTACTGGCTGCACCGGCTGGCCGGGCGGCGGATCAAGTGGCGGATCGGCATCGGCTATGCCGTGGCGGTGGGCGCCATCGCCCTGGTGATGGTGTACGTGCAGGCGCAGGACCCGCGCGACTGGCATGCGCAGGCCCCGGCGGAGGGCGAGCAGTACTTCGAGCCGGCGCTGACCCGGACTCGGAACGGCCAGCTGATCTCGGCCCGGGCCCTGATGATGGATGACTACTGCAAGGAATGCCACGCCGACGTGCACGCGGGCTGGGAGCAGAGCCAGCACCGGCTGAGTTCCTTCAACAACCTGGTCTACCTGGCCACGATCCTGGAGACCCGCGACGTGATGCTCCAGCGCGATGGCCACGTCAAGGCGTCGCGGTGGTGCGCCGGATGCCACGACCCGGTCCCCTTCCTCAGTGGCCAGTTCGACGATCCGGCGTACGACCTGGTTCACGACCCGACCAGCCAGGCCGGCATCACCTGCACCGCCTGCCACGCGATCACGCACGTCAACAGCACGCGTGGCAACGGGGATTACGTCATCGAAGAGCCGCTGCACTACCCGTTTGCCTACAGCGACAACCGGGTGCTGCAGTTCATCAACCAGACGCTGGTCAAGGCGAAACCGTCTTTCCACAAGCAGACGTTTCTCAAGCCGCTGCACAAGACGGCCGAGTTCTGTTCTGCCTGCCACAAAGTCCATCTGCCCAAGGCCGTCACGCACTACAAGGATTTTCTCCGCGGCCAGAACCACTACGACAACTATCTGCTCAGCGGTGTGTCGGGTATCGGGGCGCGGAGCTTCTATTATCCCGAGACCGCGGAAACCAACTGCAACGGGTGCCACATGCCGGCACAGCCGTCGGGGGACTTCGGTGCGCGGCTGCTGCCCGGCGCGGAGCAGCCTGCCATCCACAACCATCTGTTTCTCGGCGCCAACACCGGGGTGACGTGGCTGCGGCAGCTGGACAGCGCCGTGGCGGCGCACCAGGCGTTTCTGCAGGAGTGTCTGCGGGTCGATATCTTCGGCATCCGCGCAGGGGGCGGCATTGAAGGGCCGCTGCACGCCCCGCTGCGCCCGGCCGTGCCGGCGTTGCAGCCTGGGCAGACCTATCTGCTGGAAACCGTCGTGCGGACGCTCAGCGTGGGGCATCTCTTCACCCAGGGGACAGCGGACTCGAACGAAGTGTGGCTGGAAGTGACGGTCACCAGCGGCGACCGCGTGCTGGGGCACAGCGGCGGATTGGACGACACGCTGGAAGTCGACCGCTGGGCGCACTTCCTGAACAGCTTCGTGGTGGACCGGCACGGGTTCCGCATCAATCGGCGCAATGCGCAGGACATCTTCGTCGCGCTCTACGATCACCAGGTGCCCCCCGGGTCCGGCCAGACCGTGCACTATCGGCTGCACGTGCCGCCCGATGTCACGGCACCGGTGAAGGTCGCGCTGGCGCTGAAGTACCGCAAGTTCGATCAGGAGTACATGGAGATCGTCGCGCGGATCCACACGCAGCAGCAACTCCCGCCGCTGCGCAATCAGCAGCCGGATGGGGCGTACCGCAACGAGTTGCCGGTGACCGTGCTGGCGCGCGACGAGATCGTCTTCCCCGTGGCAGGCGTGGCGGAATCGGTGGCCAACCCGCCCCGCGACATACCGGCCTGGCAGCGCTGGAACGACTATGGCATCGGCATGCTGCTCAAAGGTAAAGCTGAGCTCCGCCAGGCCGCGGCGGCGTTCGCCGAAGTGGAACAGCTGGACCGCTTCGACGGGCCGCTGAATCTGGCCCGCGTGTTCTACC
>DAISIS010000493.1:0-4343 GCA_036821925.1 Pirellulaceae bacterium | reverse complement strand
GAGTATGCGATCTGCGTGCTGTTCCTGGTCAGTCTCGAGCTGCTGGTGCTGCGGCGTCAGGAGTTTGATCCGGACGTGTTCCGGCTGCTGGTGGCATCGGTCGTGCTGATGATCGCTGCGGAGATCGCCTTTACGCTCTACCACCAGGTCCAGAGCTTGCCGAATGTGGTGGGGCATTTTTTCAAGATCATCTCGTTCTATCTTGTGTACCGCGCCTTTGTGAGCGTCGGCCTGAAGAAACCGTACACGCTGCTGTTCCGGAATCTGCAGCGTGCGAAGGAGGCGGCGGAGGTGGCCAACAAGGCCAAGAGCGATTTCCTGGCCAATATGAGCCATGAGATCCGCACGCCGATGAATGCCGTCATCGGCATGACTGATCTGGTGCTCGACACCAAACTGACCGACTCACAGCGCGACTATCTCCGGATGGTCCGCGAGTCCGGCTACTCGCTGCTGACCCTGATCAACGATATCCTCGATTTCTCGAAGATCGAGGCGGGCAAGTTCGATCTGGAGCGGATGGCGTTCAGCCTCCGGGAGCGGATCGGCGAGACCATGAAGTCGCTCGCCTTCCGGGCCCAGAACAAGGGGCTGGAACTGGCCTGCCGGATCTATCCCGACGTGCCCGATTCGCTGATCGGCGATCCGGCGCGTCTCTGCCAGGTCCTGGTCAACCTGGTCGGCAACGCCACCAAGTTCACCGAGCAGGGCGAGATTGTGCTGGAAGTATATGCAGAGTCCCAGACCAGCCGCCACGTCATGCTCCATTTCGAGGTGCGCGACACGGGGATCGGCATCGCGCCCGATCAGTTGGACAAGGTGTTTCGAGCCTTCACGCAGGCCGACTCGTCCACCACGCGCAAGTTTGGCGGCACCGGCCTGGGGCTGGCGATCAGTGCGCGGCTGGTGGAGTTGATGGGGGGGCACATCTGGGTCGAGAGCACTCCGGGACGCGGCAGTTCGTTCTTCTTCACCGCCGAGTTCGCCCGGCCGGCTGCCATACCGCACGAGTCCGCGCCACCGCTCCTCGAGGCCATGGAAGGGGTGCGTGTCCTGATCGTCGACGACAACGCCACAAACTGCTTCATCCTGGAAGAGCTGACCCGCAACTGGGGGCTGGACCCGGTCAGCGTCTCCAACGCGTTGGACGCATTGGATACCTTGCGTTTAGCGCATCAGGCCGGCGCACCGTTCCGACTAATGATCTCGGACGTCAGCATGCCAGTATATGATGGTTGCACGCTCGTCGGCTGGATTCGTGAAGACGCGCAGTTGCACGACATCGGCATCGTGATGCTGACCTCCGGGGCGCGGCCGGGTGACGTCCAGCGCTGCGAGGAGTTGCGTGTCGCTGCGCGGATCATGAAGCCGGTGGTGCAGTCGGAACTGCTCGACGCGATCGGCCTGGCGCTGGGGCATGCGGGCGTCCGCGTCACGCCGGCGCCCGCGGCCGACAACCCTTCTCACGACTTGCCGGCGCTGCGGGTGCTCCTGGCTGAAGACAGCCTGGTGAATCAGCGGCTGGCCGTGGCGCTGCTGGAGAAGTACGGCCACAGCGTGATCGTCGCCGAGGACGGCCAGCAGACGCTCGACCAGTGGGAGGCGGCGCCGTTCGATGCCATTCTGATGGACGTCGAGATGCCGGTGCTCGACGGGCTGGAGACCACCAAGGCCATCCGCGCCCGCGAACAGGCGACCGGGGCGCACATCGTGATCATCGCCATGCCCGCCCATGCCTTGAAAGGCGACCGCGAGCCGTGCCTGGCGGCCGCCATGGACGGCTACGTCGCCAAACCGATCCGCGTGCAGGAGCTGTTCGACGCGCTGCGCACGCACCTGCGGAAGCCGCGCGAAGAATGACCGACCGCGGCACAGCGCCGGCAGCGCAACTCGCGCGGACGGTCACTCGGTGCGCACCGGCAGCGCAAAGAGAGTCACACTGCAGGGCGCCACGCTGAGCTGATCGCATGGGGCCTCGACGGCCGACTCCTGAATCGCGACGGCCGGCGTCTGCCCCGGCTCGTTGTACGCCAGCGGGTCCGATCCGGCGATCTGCCAGCGCCGGCCGGTCCCCTCGAGCATCAGGCCGTCGAGTTGCAGCGGCAGGTCGAGCGGCTGGAGCGTCGGGTTGACCACTCCGACAGTCAGCGTGCGGCCGTCCGCCGTGAGGGCCGCGGCCACATCCAGCGGCGTCTGGCTGGCCGCCGGCAGCGGAATGGTTCCGTAGTGGGCGCGGTACAGTTGCAGGACCAGCCCTGTGGTTTCCATGCTGGCGTGCGTCTTGTTCGTCTTGACGCAGCCAATCACGTTGACGGTCTGGGCATAGTTGGCCATGAACATGATGTCACTCTGCCGCGTGTATTCGTGTAATCCACCCGCGATGCCCAGGGCGTCCTTGAGGAAGTAACGCGTGCCGAGCTCCCCGAAGACATGCGGACCGTACCAGTAATTCCACTCGTCCAGCGCGATGTCGATGTCCTTGCCCTGCAGCACCGGAAGACGCGCGCGGTAGCCGCGGTGTGCCTCGGCCTTCGCCCGCACGGCCTCGGCAATCTGGGCCACGTGCGCGGTCAGACTGGGGCGTTCCTGGCAGTAGAAGTGTTCGCTGATCAGGTCCATCGAGTCCGAGCAGTGCTGCAGCATGCCTTCGCTCCAGGGTCCCGCGTCGCCGACAGCCACCAGCTGGATCGACGGATTCTCGGCGCGCAGCGCTGCAGCAAACTCGTTGTGCTTCCGCGTGTAATCCTCCAGCGACATATGCCCCAGCTGCCAGCTGCCATACATCTCGTTGCCGATGCTCCACCACTTCACCTGGTACGGGTCGGCGTGGCCGTTCCGCGCACGCCACGCGCCCATTGGGGTGTCGGCCGACCCGGTGGCGTACTGCACTTCCTCCACAGCGCTGGTGGCGTCCCCCAGCCCGCTGTTGAGGGCGATGTAGGGTTCCGTGTCGAGGATCCGGCAGAATGCCAGGAACTCGTCCAGACCGAAATCATTGTGCTCGACGCCGGTCCAGGCAGGGTTCTTGCGCGGTGGGCGGCGATCGCGATCGCCGATGCCGTCCTTCCAGTCATAGCCGCTCACGAAATTGCCGCCCGGCCAGCGGTAGACCGGCGCGTTGAGCTGCCGCAACACCGCCATCGTATCCGCCCGCATCCCCTGCACGTTGTCGGCCGGCATCAAGGACACCGTGCCGACAAAGCACGGGTGCTGTTCCACCGCGATGGACAGCGAGGCGTGCGCGGTCGATTCCCGCGCCAGGAACTCGAACGCCTGCCGCGTATACTGATCTCCAGCGCACGGGAAACTCCAGACGCCGTCGGCACCCGTGAGGGCGACCCGGACCACCCCCGCGTCATCGCCGGCTGCGCGCGTCCACAGGTATCCGACATACTTCTGTCCCTGCACGAGCGCCAGGTCGTGCTGGCAGATCCCACTCCCCGCGCGAATCCGCGGACTGTGCGCCCCGACAAACGGATCCTCCCCGACCATCGTCACGCCGTCCGGCTCACCCATGATCTGCCAGGGGGATGCGGCCACCACCGGCAACTGCTGCGCGGCGTCCGCGGCAGCGTAGGGCGCATAGGCCGGTGTGATGGGATGGTAGAACTTGCGGTCTTCCAGCATCTCGGCCCAGATGCCGCCGTAGATGCAGCGCCCCAGATGCTCGATGAACTGGCCGTAAATATACGGGGAAATGGGGGGCCCCTGCCGCGTCGCGTCGATCGCAATCGCGGGCTTCCAGTCGTTGAACCCATGGGGGACCGCGTTCCGGTCCGCTCCCGGTTCCAGCGGATCAGCAGCGTGGGAAACGGACACCAGGGAGCAGCCCATGAGAACCATTGCTAGGCCTGCCAGGCAGGTTCTTGTCATCGCAGTCTTCCGTATGCAAGTGGTGTGGAGCCAGGATGTGCCGGCGTGCCCGGCGGAGGTCGACTATCCGCCTTCAGTGTGACGGTTCGGCCGATCGCGTTCAACTCCAGATCCGCCACAGGACAGCATACCCTTTGCTGCGCCCCCGCCCCGGCGTAAGATAACGCTCTCCGTGCTCCCGCGCGGACGCGGGCACGTTCTCGGTGCGTCACCAGATCCGGGTATGGGATGCGATACCATGAAGCGAGCAGCAAGAATGTGGGATCGGGCAATGGCGACGACGGTAGTGGTGTTTGGATTCGGGTTCGGGTTCGGGTTCGGTGTGACCGGCTTGCGCCCCGCGCTGCTGGCCGACGAGGGGATGTGGCTGTTCAACGACTTGCCGACAGATCACCTGCAAACGAACCACGGCTTCACGCCGACCCCCGCATGGGCCGAGCACCTGATGAAGGCCAGCGTGCGTTTCAACT
>DAISIS010000492.1:0-4363 GCA_036821925.1 Pirellulaceae bacterium | reverse complement strand
CGAGTCAATCTGCACGCCATCGCTGAGACGTGCGCCGAGAATGGCGTCTACATCGCGATCGAACAGCACGGACCGTACACGGCCAGGATCAACTCGCTACTCCACATCCTCGATCTGGTGGAATCCCCCTGGATCCGGGTCAATTACGACTGCGGCAACACGTTCCTCGCTGGCGAAGACCCCTACGCCATGCTCGACGCGGTGGCCGATCGCGTCGTCCATGTCCATGCCAAGGACATCTCGCAGAAGCAGGCCCAGGAGGAGCGTGGCAAAGTGACCGGCACCGCCGTCGGCTGCGCGTGCGGCGACGGCGAGATCGACTGGAACCGCATCGTGCGGCGGCTCAAGCAGGCAGGATACCAGGGCGTGCTGTCGGTCGAATGCGGCACCGAGGAGCAGGCGGTACGTTCGCTGGCCCACCTGACGAAGGTGCTCGCCGAGGAACAGGCGTAGCAGTTCGGCGGCGGGCGAGCGGCGCGCGGCTAGGGGGCGTTCAGCCAAGCGAGATTGAACGCGTAGTGCTGCCTGGACGAGATCAAGTGGATGACGCCGTTGGCCGCCTGGCAGATCGACAGGTATCCGCGCGGCTCGGCGGATGTGGCGCTGAGGGTGAAACGCCCGGTGTTGCCGCCGCCGTCGAGTTCGCGTGCGAGCCCCCCATCCGTGATCAGACGCTTGATCTCCCACGACTGGCCTTCGTCATGGGAAAGCGCCGCAAACAAACCTGCGCCAACCTGCGCGGCGCCGGCGGCGTCACGGCACGGGACGTGGCGCGAGAATGAGCAGCAGAGAAGGGGGCCTTCGCGCAGGCGGAGCAGTGCCAGCCGCTGGCCGCTGCCCAGCGGTGCGAACGGGCTGGCCTGATACGTCCAGCTCTCCCCCAGGTTGTCCGACAGACTCAGGGGCATGCGTCCGTCGATGCTGTCGCCGCGGCCAAGCGCCAGGAGACGGCCGTCGGCCAGTTGCACCACCCCCGCATGGATGCCGGCAATCCATGCGCCGGTCGCACCAGCCTGGAATGCCGGAGCCGGCCGCCCTTCTCCCGGATCGGCCCACGTCTGGCCGTTGTCGCGGCTGATCAGGACCGCAGTCCCTCCATCGCCTCCCGTCACCGCGTCGCAGGGAACCAGGATCGCACCTTCGCGGGTGCGGATTACCGACTCCACCGGCATGTGATGGAGTCCATGTTCGGGCCTGATCAGCCGAGCGGCCGACCAGGTCGCACCGTTGTCGGCCGACGTGCGGAGCACGGTGGCCAGATTGCCCCAGGTGGCCGCGGCGGACAGTCCGTTGAAGTGGTAGAGCGTTCCCTGCTCGTCCACCCAGAGTGCCGGCGCATGATCGTTGCGGTCCGGCGCGTCCCAGAACGCCGAGGCCACTTGCCACTCCTCCGCGCCGGAGGGCAGGCGACTGGCCACAATGCCCAGTTCCCGCCCCCGTTCCTCGTAGCACGTGTACCAGATGGCCAGCAGATCGCCGTTGGGACAGTTGACCAGCGCTGGGCAGTGGTTGTGCCGGTTGAACACCGGGCAATCCTCCGCCGCCGGCTCGCGCACATACACCCGCGGGCCATGAAAGTACGGTCGCGACGGATCCGGACCTGACGTCAGGTCGGCCGGAACATTCTGGCGCAGGCGCACATCGCGCGCATGGAGCGGCCGTGCGGGTGCCGGCAACGGCGCGGTCTCTACCGGCCCGCCCTGCACGACGCGGAAGCCGATCAGCCAGCTGCTGTCTGCAGGCAACGTCCCGGCGCGATTCGACGCGCGGAGGAATTCCGGCGTGGTCGAGTGGCTGCCGCCACGCGTCACGCGGAAGTCACCGGCCGCACGCCCGACCGGATCCACCTGGCGGCCCGCCTCGTAGGGCCCATACCAGTCGAGACACCATTCTTCGACATTCCCGTGCATGTCACAGACACCCCAGGCGTTGGGCGGCGTCTGGCCGACGCGCAGCGACACCACGTCGTGCGGCGTCCGGTCGCCCGGATACCAGCTGTCGCCCGGATTCTGCAGGTACGCCTCGGGCAGCGCGTCCCCGGTGTGGTATGCCGTGGTCGTACCCGCGCGGCACACGTATTCCCACTCCGCCTCCGTCGGCAGCCGGTAGTCTCGCCCCTCGCGCTCGCTCAGCCAGCGGCAGAAGGCGACCGCATCGTGCCAGGTGACGAAGACCACCGCTTCGTCATCCTCCACCGAGAACCCCAGCTTGCCCCGCACCTGCCGGTGTTCCCCGCGGAACTGCTCGTACTGGGCGTTGGTCACCTCCGTCTCCGACACGTAGAACGGGCGGCTGACGGTCACAGTGTGCGCCGGCCGCTCGTCCCATGTCCCTTCGTCCGAGCCCCGCACGAACGATCCGGATGCGATGGGCATCATCCGCATGCCGAGCGCGTTCGTGAAGGGCGGCGGCGCGGCGCCATCCTCCTCCCCTGCCCTGCCCGGACCCGCACTCACCATCACGCAGACGACCACTGCGCAGATCACGCCGCGCCAGGACGGAAGCGCACGAAGCTGGACCATGTTGAGATTCTCCGGGGGTCGAGGTTCTCTGGAGGTCGAGGTTCTCTGGAGGAAATCGCAAACAACGGATCACTTGCCCGGGGCAGCACCGGCCGTCGCGGGCGTTGCCCGGGCGCTACGGTGCGAGCGGCACGCCGAGGTTCTTGGCCAGGAATGCCAGTTGATCGGCAATTTCTTCAATTAGTTTGGCGGTCGGCTTCCCGGCGCCGTGCCCGGCGCGTGTCTCGATGCGGATCAAGACCGGCGCCTCGCCGGCCTGGCACTCCTGCAGCCGGGCGGCATATTTGAAGCTGTGTCCCGGCACGACCCGGTCGTCGGTGTCGGCCGTCGTGATCAGGGTCGCCGGGTATTGCGTGCCCGGCTTGAGGTTGTGGTAGGGCGAATAGGCCAGCAAGGCCGGGAACTGCTCGGGGTCGTCCGACGAGCCGTAGTCATCGACCCACAGCCGGCCGGCCGTGAACTTGTGGAAGCGCAGCATATCCATGACCCCCACGGCCGGCAGGCAGGCGCCGAACAGATCCGGGCGCTGGTTCATCACGGCGCCGACCAGCAGACCGCCGTTGCTGCCCCCCTGGATCGCCAGCTTGGGAGTGCTGGTGTACTGGTTATCGATCAGCCACTGTGCGGCCGCGATGAAATCGTCGAACACGTTCTGTTTGTTGAGTTTCGTGCCGGCCTGGTGCCATTGTTCTCCGTATTCCCCGCCGCCCCGCAGATTGGCGACCGCGTACACGCCGCCCAGTTCCATCCACGCCACGCGGCTCACCGAGAAGGCGGGGGTCAGGGGTATGTTGAAGCCGCCGTAGCCGTAGAGCAGCGTCGGGTTCTGGCCGTCCAGCTGCAGATCCTTCTTATGCGTCAGGAACATGGGCACGCGTGTGCCGTCCTGGCTGCTGTAGAACACCTGCGTCGTCACGTACTGATCGGGGTCGAACGGGACTTCCGCGCGCCGCAGCTGGCGGTGTTCCCGCGTGATCAGGTCGAAGCGGTAGACGCTCGGCGGGACGGCGAAGCTCGAGAAGACATAGAAGGTCTCGGCGTCGGTCCGCTTGCCTCCAAAGCCGCTGGCCGTCCCGATGCCCGGCAGCGCCACCTCCTGGACCAGCGTACCGTCGGGCGCAAACAGCAGCACCTGGGTCCGCGCATCCTTCAGGTACTCGGCAATGAACAGGTTGCCCACGAAGTTGACCCCTGCGAGCACATTGTCCGCCTGCGGTATGATCTCCCGCCAGGCGTCGCGTTGCGGGCGCCGGATGTCGATGGCAATCAGCCGCTTGCGGGGCGCGTCCAGATCGGTCTTGAAGTAGAACGTCGTGGCGTCATTCCCGACAAACGTGTACTCGTGATCGAAGTTGTCGATCAGCTCCACCGGCATGCCGTAGGGCTCGTGCAGGTCCTTGTAGAGCACCCGGTACTTGTCGTCCGTGCCTTTGAAGACCGTGATCACCAGGTAGCGTCCGTCTTCGGTCACCGTCGTCTGAAATCCCCACTCGGGATGATCCGGGCGACAGTACACCAGCACATCCTCCGCCTGGGGCGTGTTCACGCGGTGGTAGAAGATCCGCTGGTTCAGATTCAGACCCTGAAACTGTGCCCCTTCCTGCGGTTCATCGAACCGGCCGTAGAACAGACCGGTCCCGTCGAGGGTCCAGGCCACCTGGGAGAACTTGACCCATTTCAGCTCGTCTGCGAGCACTTGGCCCGAGTCGATCTCCATGATCTTCCAGGTCAGCCAGTCGCTGCCGGCGTCCTGCACGCCGTAGGCGATGTACTTGCCGTTGTCGCTGGGGGCCACTCCCGCCAGGGCCACGGTGCCGTCGGCCGACCAGCTGTTCGGGTCG
>DAISIS010000491.1:0-4369 GCA_036821925.1 Pirellulaceae bacterium | reverse complement strand
AACCTGAGGCGTTCGAGAAGATGCGCGAGGAGCTGCAGCCGTTTTTCGCTCAGTTGGCGCAGGTGACCCAGGACAAGTTGCTGCCCGCCTTTGCCGACGGCCAGAGCGCCCTGGTGCTGGACGCGAAGTCGACCAGCCCGGCGTGGCACGTCGACATGCCGCCATCCGACACGGCCTTGCCGATGGTGGAGATCGGAATGGTCATCGGCGTGAGCGATGCGGGGCTCGTGCGTTCGGCCTTCAGTGACTACTTCCGGATCGCCCAGCAGATCTGGGACAAGCTCCACGAGCTCTCGGTCGGTGAACTGAAGGACGCGTTTCCGCAGGAAATCCCCGCCCGGACGCTGACCCAGCCCCAGTCCAAGGACATCTCGGGCGGCACGGTGTACTACTACCCCCTGCCGGCCGAGACCGGCCTGGATGCGCAGCTGGCGCTCAACGCCGGACTCTCCAACCGGGTCATGGTCGCGTCCTACCTGCCACGTTTCACCGCGCGGCTGATCGCCGACACATCGCTGCAAGGGCAAGGCCCGCTGGCCAACATCAATCGGCCGCTGGCGGCCGCCGGGCATCTGGACTTCGCCCGCCTGATCGCAGCGCTCCAACCGTGGATCGACTACGGTCTGGCGCTGCGGCTGGGCCCCGGCGCCGCGCAGGACGACACGGGCGGCCCGATGGGCAACATTCCGCAGCAGGTGCACGACGTGCTGGAGGTGCTCCAGTGCTTCCAAGGGATCTCCATCGTGATGTATCAAGAGGACAACGCGATGGTCACCCATTCGCAATGCCGCTTCACGGATCTCCCGTAAACGGCAGCGGCGTGGGGACAGCTCGGCGCAGACAAACGGGCACGCGCCCCAGTGGAACGCGTGCCCGTCGTGATCTGCTGGTCAGGCGCCCTTAGGCCTGATTCCAGCGCTGGAAGACTTCGTCGACGGCGGACCGTTCTTCATCACGCACATCGACGGCCGCCTGGGCCAGCAGGTCGTCCAGGGACAGGGTGTCCAGGAGTCCCGGCTCCTGAGCCGCTTCGATGTACTCGCGGAGCGCTTCGTCCCCGACCGATTCGAGCCACAGCTCCTGCGCGGCAAACGGCAGGTACCCGACGGATGCCGTGTAACCGACTACGGCCGCCTGCGGGTTGGCCACCGCGGTCTGGACCGCCGTGGTGCCCGCTCCGCGGGCCGCGTCCCCCAGGACCACCACGTTGGCGAGTGCGGACTCACCGGCCCACGGCGTGGTGGCGTCGAGCACATCGCCGAGCGCCGCAGCGGCCGAGTTGTACGCGGCCGCGTCTTGCGACTCTCCTTCCGCTTCACCACCGCCGGAACTCCGGTTCAAGTAGTTGATCACCATCAGCGGATCGATCGGTGACAGGAATCCGTCCATGTTGACATCCAGATAGGGCTGGGACGCGGCCAGGCCGGAGAGGCGTCCCGCGCCGTCCTGGTTCAGGCGATTGATCGCCAGGAGCGCATCGAGCGGCGAAACAAACCCGTCGTCGTTGACGTCCAGCGGCAGGTGGAGATTGGTGTGCAGGTTGCCACCCGGCGTGCTCACCCCGCCGGCACCCGTCACCGGCGGATCGAAGTTGCCCACCACCGGCAGGGCGTAATCATCGCCGAACTTGGCGTACATGTCGGGTCCAAACGGAACCGGCGTGAACGTCACGCGATGGCCCCCCGTGATCGGATCCACCTCGATCCGATCGAGCACGGAAGCGCCGTTGGAGATCAGGAAATTCCACTCGCCGGCTTCCCGGGGGAGCGTACCGGACCGGTCGGGATCCCAGACGCCGAAGTCGTCATACCCGTCCTGGTCCATATCCGCGGCCACCGGCCGGGCACGCACGCCGATATAGCCATACGTAAAGGTGTGGTCGGCCACGCCGTCCCACCCGCGCAGTGCCCCATTGGCCAGGTCGATCTGGAACCGGTCGTCCGCCAGGGTCGCCAGATCGTCGTACCCGTCGCCGTCGAAGTCGCCCACGATCGGATAGCCGCGCATGGCTGTCACCAGCGCCGTGTCGGCGTCGACCCGATAGTCGTGGTTCCGATCGAAGTACCAGGTCGTGCCGGTGAACAGACCGACCTCGTCACCGTTGGCGACGTTGCCGTCGAACTCCCCGGCGACCGGCAGGCCGTTGACATTCAACGGGTCGACCTGCTCGATGTCCGCTACACCGTTGTTGTCGGTGTCGACAAGCCACCGCCAGATCGTCCCCACCTTGCCGTAGACGGCCAGCTTGTCGAAGCCGTCGGCCACGTCCCCCGGCAACGCGGCGAAGTTGCCGGCAAACACATCGTCGCTGGTGTAACCCAGCTGATAGATGATGTCCCGGTTGGTGTAGTCGGCGTTCGTGGGGTCAAAGGTCATGTTGCCGTTCGTGTCGACCCACACGTTGCCCGCCGCCCACACACCGATCTCCGGCCGGCTGTCAACGGTGAAGCGTGCCACGAAGTCGCCGCCCGGCACCCGGTCACCGGTCGGGAACAGCACCGCCTCGTGCGGCTCATCCGCATTCGACTCGCCATCCAGCTTGTTGCAGGCCGGATCCACCAGTTCGTCCGCCACGATCAGGGTGTAGCGGTCGTCGGGCAGCGGATTGGCAAACGTGATCACGATGCTGCCCGTCGCCGGCGCCCCGCCGACCAGCGGATCGCTGACGAACGCGATCGACTCGATCGGGATGATGCCATTCGCGTCGCCCACCACCTGGAAATGTCCCGGGTGGGTGGCGATCGCGGCCACCAGGGCCGGGTACAGGAAGTCGGGCGACTCGCGATTGGGCAGGTCGCGCACGTTGATCGTCAGGCTGTCGACCAGCGGCGTGGGGCCATCTGTGCTGGGCTTCGGATCGAACAGATCGTACGTCGGGTCGCCCGTCACGATCACACTCGTGATCTGCGGTCCCTGCGTGTCCAGGAAGAAACGCGCGACGAACGCCTCGGGCTCCGGTGTGATGTTGCCCGCCAGATCCTCCGCCGTGCCGAAGATCGTCCGCAACCCGTCGTAGGGCAGCCCCAGGGCCGGATCGTTGAGATCCACCGGGGTGGTGAACGTGTAGTAACCGTTCGGGAACTGATTATTGCCGTCATACGGCACAGCCACGGTTTCACCCAGCAGCCGGTCGACATTCAGTTCCAGCGTACCGTTGGCGTTGAGATCCACGTAGAAACGGACGACCGAGTTCGCCTCGGCGTAGCCATAGAACGACGGGGTCGTGTCGTTGGTGACGTGGTCCGGAGCGTACGGGCACAGGCCATCGTCGACCAGGTCGAGCAGACTGATGGGAGGAATCTCCGTGTCGATGACGACCTCCAGCGCAGCGATGCGCACGCCGTATCCGCGTTGGGTGGGCGTGGCCGGATCGATGATCTCCACCTGCGCCGAGATGAAATGGCTGCCGTCCACCAGATCCACGGCGCCCGGCACGATCGCATCGTCGAAGTCGAACACGTAGACCCCCTCGACCGCGCCGGGTAGCGCGTACCCGATGACGGTCTGCGGGCTGACCCCCGGCTGCTGCGGATCACCTTCCACGTAGATGGCCACCCGGAACCCGGCATCGGTGGAAGCGGGATCCAGTGACGGGTTGAAGGGAATCGCAATCACCTCGTCCGGAGGCGAGTCGTCGGTCCCGTTGCCGGGCAGATCATGCCGCAGGATGCCGTCATCCAGCCGCACGATGATGGCCGGCGAGTTGTCGGCCGTCACGTCGTCCAGGTGCGAGCGCCCCGTATCGCTGTTGCTGGCCGGCGGATCCTGAGTGGTGTCGTAGTCGGGGTCGACCGGCAGATCGACCAGCTCGATGCCATACGGCACCGGCAGGGCGGTATGGAGGATGGTCATATCGTAGCCGTTGACCACGTCCGCCGTAGCGCCGAACACATGCACGTAGTACGACTGCCCAGCCACGGCCGGGATACGGACGCGCGCGTCGGGCGTCGCATCCGCGTTGCCGAACGCGCCGGCCCCCCCGATCACATTCCCGTTCCCGTCAACCACTTCGACGTTCAGATCGCCACCGGCGGGAAAGAGCCCCGCATCATAGGTGTGGAAGTGGACCAGGACGTCCAGGATCCCGGTCTCGGCCGCCACCACGCGGTAGTAATCCTGATCGGCCGGCACCCCCAGATGCTCGCTCCCATGCGGGAAGATCGACAGGTCCTGCACGTTGATCGCCGCGCCGGATCCCAGGTACGCGGCCGTCTGGCGGAACTCGTTCGGCTCGTACCGGTCCGGGCCGAGGATCAGCAGATTGTCGCCCCCCGCGACGTGCGGTGCGACAATCTCCACGTTCTCGTACGCGATGCTGGGGGTCCGCACGCCGCTGCGATAGGTCAGCACAGTGCCGGCATCCGGCACG
>DAISIS010000490.1:0-4371 GCA_036821925.1 Pirellulaceae bacterium | reverse complement strand
TGACGAGGTGAGTGCGGCAACCGGCCTGTCGGTAGTGCCGGTGCTGGCCAGCCGCGGGCAGATCCTGACCCTGATCAAGAAGTACCCGGGGGCGGGCAGCGAGACGGTCGAGCGGCTGCTCGAGCAGGCGAGCGACCGCGATGTGGAGTTGCTCGACGAAATCGAGGCCGACGGATCTGAGCTGTCGGAGATGGCGCAGGAAGCGTCGGTCGTGCGGCTGGTCAACGAGATTCTGCTGGAGGCGATCGAGACGCGTGCGAGCGACGTGCACATCGAGTCGCAGGCGGCGGGACTGGTGATCCGGTATCGCGTGGACGGGATCCTGCATCCGCAGCCGGTGCCCCCCGAGATCAACCGGTTTCAGGCGGCCATCATCAGCCGCCTGAAGATCATGTCGCATCTGAACATCGCCGAACGCCGGTTGCCGCAGGACGGCCGGATCAAGCTGCGGGTGAAAGGGCGCGAGATCGACGTGCGTGTGTCGGTCATTCCCATGATCCATGGCGAAGGGCTGGTGCTGCGTATCCTCGACAAGGGGGCGATGGTGTTCGAACTGCGCAGCCTGGGGATGGACCCCGACACGTACAGGCTGTTCGGAGAACTGATCCGGCTGCCCCACGGCATCATCCTGGTGACAGGCCCCACCGGCTCTGGCAAGACCACGACGCTCTACAGCGCGCTGATTGAGATCAACAGTCCAGACACCAAGATCATCACGACGGAAGATCCGGTCGAATACCAGTTGGCCGGGATCAACCAGATCCAGGTGCATCCCAAGATCGGGTTGACTTTTGCCGGCTCTCTGCGGGCGATCCTGCGCCACGACCCGGATGTGGTCCTGATCGGGGAAATCCGTGACCTGGAGACGGCGGAGAACGCGATCCAGGCGGCGCTGACCGGCCACCTCGTGTTCAGCACGCTGCACACGAACGACGCGGCGGGCGCCTACGCCCGCTTGTCCGACATGGGGGTGGAGTCGTTCCTGGTGGCCAGCACGGTGGAGGCGGTCATGGCCCAGCGCCTGGTGCGCCGTCTGTGCATGCACTGCCGCGAACCCTATGCGCCCGATCGGGACACCATGCCGGCCGACTTCCCCTGGGATCGCCTGGAGGACCGACCGCTGTACCGCAAAGTCGGTTGCCGCGAGTGCCGCCACGTTGGCTACAGCGGGCGGATGGGGATCTACGAACTGCTGCTGACCGACAATAACATCCGGCAGTTGGCGCACGATCGCGCGAGCACGTGGCGCATCAAGCAGGCGGCGGTCAGGCAGGGGATGGTGACGCTGCGCGATGACGGCTGGCGCAAGGCCATCGAGGGGGTGACCACTGTGGACGAGGTGCTCCGCATCACGAAGGGTGATCAGGATCTGGCCGAGTTGGACAAACTGGTGCATTGACGCGCGTCGAACGTTTCTGTGAGCTGGCTGTGAACTATGCCTGACTTTGTCTATGTTGCCCGCGATCCGGCTGGCCAGCGCGTCACTGGTTCGATTGCCGCGGCGAGCCGGCGGGAAGCGGTGACGCTGCTGGCGGGTCAGTCGCTGTTCCCGCTGCACGTGACGACCGAGAAGCCCAAGACGAAGCTGATGGGTGGGCGGGTCAAGGGGCAGACCATGGCGATCACCTATGCGCAGCTCGCCTCGCTCTTGCGCAGCGGTGTGCCCCTGCTCCGCTCCCTCGATGTGCTGCGCAAACAGGTGTCCAACCAGACGCTGGCTCGGGTGCTGGGGGAAGTGCGCGACCGCCTGGAACAGGGGGACACACTGGGGGATGCGATCGCGCGTTACCCGCGCGTGTTCAGCGAGATGGCGGTCAACATGGTGCGGGCCGGAGGCGAGGGGGGGTTCCTGGAAGAGGCGCTCGAACGCGTGGCGCAGTTCACCGAACAGCAGGAGGACCTGAAGGCACGCACCGTCGGTGCGCTGGCCTACCCCGTGTTCCTGGCGGCCGTCGGGACGACCATCGTGACGACCCTGATTGTCTTCTTCGTGCCGAAGTTCGAGGATCTGTTCCAGTCGCTGCGGGAACGGGGCGAACTGCCGGTGCTGACCGACTGGCTGCTGTGGTTCAGCAAGACGCTGCAGTCCTACGGCCTGTTCATTCTGCTGGGCCTGGTCATTGTGGGCGTGGTGATCAAAGCCAAACTGACGACGGAGGAAGGCCGCCGGCTGCGCGACCGCGCGAAATTGAAGCTGCCGTTGCTCGGCGGCGTGTTCCAGAACCTGGCGGTCGCCCGGTTCTGCCGCGTACTCGGAACGTTGCTCCGGAACGGAGTGCCGATCCTGAAATCGCTGGAAATCAGTCGCGACACGTCGGGGAACCGGATCCTGTCCGAGGCCATCCATGGCGCGTCTGAAAACATCTCGTCGGGTGAATCGCTGGCGGCGCCGCTGGCCGCCTCCGGGCATTTCCCGATCACCGTCGTCGAGATGATCAGTGTGGCGGAAGAGTCCAATACGTTGGATAAGGTGTTAGTCGAGATAGCGGACAGTCTGGAGAAACAGACCGCTCGACGGCTCGATCTGGCCGTGCGCCTGCTCGAGCCCATCCTGCTGCTGTTCCTGGCTGGTGCCGTGCTGTTCGTTGTGATCGCACTCTTGATGCCGGTCATCAAGATGAGCAGTGCAATGTGAGGGGAGTCCAAACCATGTGTGGAAGAAGACGCGCGCGTGTGCGCCGCCGCTCGGTGCGGCCGGGCTTTACGCTGATGGAAGTGCTGCTGGTGCTGGCGATCCTGGTGATCCTGGGTACGCTGGTCGTGGCCAATTTCTCGGGGATTCTGGCGGGGAGCAAGGTGAAGGCGGCCCGCACACAGCTCAGCGCGTTTGAGCAGGCCATCGACATCTATCAGCTGGACATCGGCACCTACCCGACGACGCAGCAGGGACTGCAGGCGCTGCGCGTCGCCCCGGCGGATCTGCCCGATCCGACCAAGTGGACCACGCCCTATCTGAAGAAAGATATCCCCCCCGACCCGTGGGGAAATCCGTATTACTACGAACTGGTGAGCCCGACGCAGTACAAGGTCTCTTCGGCGGGTCCGGACGGCGCGACCAACACGGCTGATGACATCGTGAACGTGTCGGGCTGAGTTCCGTGCGGTGTGAACATGATGGCGACGTTGCACAAGATGCGGGGCCTTCGGCAGGTGCGCTGTCGCACCCGGCCCCGCGCTGCCATGACGTTGCTGGAACTCATGCTCGTGCTCGCGCTGCTGGTCGTCTTCGGCACGATGTCGATGCCGGCGTTCCGCATGGCGTTTGACAACCACCGGCTGCGGCAGGGGGCGGAACTGGTGCGCATCGAATGGAACAAGGCGCGGCTCAAGGCCATGCGGACCGGCCAGATCCAGATGTTCCGCTACGCGGTCCAGTCCCCGTCGTACCAGGTCATGCCGTACTACTCCCAGCAGGACTGGCTGGAGGCGGACGCCGCCCATACGACCGGCGGCGGCGTGGCCGGTGCGAATCTGTCGCTGCCGGTGGCCACGGCAGGGGCGGATCCGGCGGCGCAGGTGGAGCGGGCGCTGCCGGAAGGCGTGGTGTTCGTGCAGGGGGAAGTCGAGGCGAACCAGCGTTCGTACGACATCCAGCAGCAGTTGCAGGGGGGGCAGCTGAGCGGCGCGCCGGAGGCCACGCCGGTGCTCTTCTACCCCGACGGCACCACGTCCGATGCGCGGGTCGTGTTGACGAATCAGTATGAGCGTCTGTTTGTGGTGGTCAGTCTGCGGAGCCTGACCGGCATGACGCGTGTGAGCAACCTGTTGTCGTCCGATGAATTGCAGCAGCATCCTTACTAGCCGATCTGGCCTGCGCGGCCTCCCGCGGTGGCGTGCCCCGCGGGGCCCGGCGCTGGGGGCGCGCGCCGGCATGACGCTGCTGGAAGTGATCCTGGCGATTGCCATTCTCGGCGGATCGCTGGCCATCCTGGGCGAGCTGGTCCGCATCGGCACCCGGTCGGCGTACGCGGCGCGTGTGCAATCGACCGCTCAACTGCTGGCCGATACCCTCGTGGCGGAACTCGCGGCCGGGAGCACCACTCCGGAATCGACCAGCGGCGTGGTGGAGGCGTTCGGCGGATTCAACTGGGCGTATGACGTGCTGGTGCAGCAGGTCGACCAGCAGGGGCTGCTGGCGTTGGACGTCACCGTCCGCGAGAACGTGGATGCCGCGCAGCACCCGGTCTCCTACCGGCTGGTCCGTTGGATGATCGATCCGCAGACGGAGTACGATCTGGAGCAAGCGGCTGCGCAGGCCGCCAGCGCCGCGGGCAGCACCACCTCGGGTTCGGCGACGGGCAGTACCGCGGCGCCAGCCACGGGGACGGGGAGCGGCACAGGAGGGACGCCATGAACGCGCGCCGGGCATGG
>DAISIS010000489.1:0-4407 GCA_036821925.1 Pirellulaceae bacterium | reverse complement strand
CCCTTCGGCCGCCCCGACGCGCGTCACGGCGACGTTCTGGCCGCCCGCCTCCCCCAGGTCGACCAGCTGCAGATCCGCCTTGTCCGCCAGGCGTGCCACCACCCCCTGCACCGCCCCCTCGGACACGGCCCCCCAGGTCGTCAGTCCCAGATCGGTGAAGAAGCAGACGCGGCGGCGCAGCAGGCGTGGTTCCCGCCGGGCAGTGCGATCCACCACGCGTTCGATCTCGGCCAGTGTGGCGGCCAGGTCGGCGCCGCCGTCGGTCCGCTGCAGCTCCGCAATTTCCGCCGCGAGATCCTCCCGGTCAAACACCGGATCGCCAACGACAACCACGGGGGGCGCGGCCAGCAGGATCAGCGAGAACCCGTCCCCCTGGAAGCTGCTCTTCACCAGGTCCCCCGCCAGCTGCTTGGCCGCGTCAAACCGCGTGCCATCCGCGTGGCGGTAGTCCATCGAGAACGACGCGTCGATGACCACCACGACGTGCGCATCCCCCGCCGAACCGCTCGGGCTCGCAGCCGCGCCGAACAGCGACCAGACCGGATCCGCCAGGGCGACGGCCAACAGCAGGAGGATCAGGACGCGCAGCGCGAGCAACGCCAGCTGCTCGAGCCGCCAGCGGCGGGCATTCTTGCGGATCGCCGTCAGCAGGAACTCCATGGCCGCCCACGGCACCTCGTCGTAGCGGCGGCGGCTCAGGAAGTGGATCGCCAGGGGGACGAGCGCCGCGAGGCCCCACCAGAGCATGACGCCGCTGGCGAACGGCCAGAACGCAGACAGCAGAGCCATACCGGTGGCAGGGAACATGTTCACACCCACTATCCGCGCATCCGCGACGCGCGCGCCGACAGGTAACTGGACAGCGCCAGCTCGAGCGGGCGATCGGTGCGCATCACCTGGTAATCCAATCCATGGCGGCGGCAGCCGAGCCGGACGGTGCGCAGGAAGTCCTCGAATTCCCGCAGGTAGGCGCGCCGCAGCGAGCGGGGGTCGGCCACCACGCGCGGCAGCTGTTCGAGCCCCTGGAACATGGTCGGGCGGGCGAAGGAGAATTCGACTTCCTGCGGATCCAGCACGTGGAAGACAATCACGTCATGGCGCCGCTGCCGGAAGTGCTCCAGGCCCGCCAGCAACACCTCCACATCGTCAAACAGGTCGCTCAACACGACCACCACGCTGCGTTTGGTCATCCATTCGGCCAGCTCGTGGAAGACCGCGCCCGCCCGGGTCCGGGATTCCGGCGTCGCCGCCTCCAGAACCTGCAGCACCTGCCGCAGATGGGACGGACTGCTGCTCGGCCGCACGCGGGTCCGGATCTGCTGGTCGAACGTCACCAGCCCCACCGCGTCCTGCTGCTGGAGCACCAGCCAGGCCAGCGCCGCCGCCAGTGCCTGAGCGTATTCGAACTTGGAGAGCGCCGCGCGCGGCCCGCGATAGCTCATGCTTTCACTGACGTCCAGCACGAGCTGGCAGACGAGGTTCGTTTCGTCCTCGTACTGCTTGACGTAGAACTTGTCGGTCCGCCCGAACGCCTTCCAATCGACGTAGCGCAGGTCATCCCCCGGCGCGTACTCCCGATGCTCCGCGAACTCGATCGAGAATCCGTGAAAGGGGCTCCGGTGCAGGCCGGCTACGTAACCCTCCACGATGTGCCGCGCGCGCAGGTGCAGGCCTTTGATCTTAGCCAGCGTCCGCGGATCTAAAGACTGCGGGTTGCTTTCCACCGGCCCCCTCACGTTCGTCATCGGTCGGAACGAAGTCAATCAAGCGCCGGATGATCTCGTCGGTGGAGATGCCCTCGGCGTCGGCGTTGAAGTTGGTGCGGAGACGGTGCCGCAGCACCGGCGGAGCGAGGGCCCGGATGTCCTCATGACGCACGTAGTAGCGCCCGGCCAGCACCGCGCGCACCTTGGCGCCCAACACCATGTACTGGCTCGCCCGCGGCCCGGCACCCCACTGCACATACTCCTTCACAAAATCGGGCGCATCCGCCTCGTGCCGCCGCGTCAGCCGGGCCAGGCGCAGCGCGTACCGGGCGACATGGTCCGCAATCGGCACCTTGCGGATGATCCGCATGAGGTTGATGATCTGCGCGGCGCTGAGCGTCGGCTGGACCTCCGCCGCGTACTCGGCCGTCGTGCGTTTGACAATCTCCAGCTCCTCCGCTTCCGTCGGGTAGTCCACCCACACGTGCAGCATGAACCGGTCCAGCTGGGCTTCCGGCAAGGGGTACGTCCCCTCCTGTTCAATCGGGTTCTGAGTCGCCAGCACGAAGAACGGGTCCGGCAACGCGTGCTTCTCTCCGCCCACCGTCACCTGCTGTTCCTGCATCGCCTCGAGCAGCGCCGCCTGCGTCTTGGGGGGCGTGCGGTTGATTTCGTCCGCCAGCACGATGTTGGCAAACACGGGCCCCGGCAGAAACCGATACTCGCGCACCCCCGTCGAACGATCCTCCTGGATGACTTCCGTGCCCGTGATGTCGGCCGGCATCAGATCCGGCGTGAACTGGATGCGGTTGAACTGCAGCGACAGCGCGCTGGCCAGAGTGCGGATCAGGAGGGTCTTGGCCAGTCCGGGGACACCCACCAGCAGGCAATGCCCGCGCGCGAAGATGGCCACCATCAGCTGCTCAATGACCAGCTGCTGCCCCACGATGACCTTGCCCAGTTCGTGCGCGATCTGCTGGTAGGCCACAGCCAGCGCCTCGACGGCCTGGCGATCGTCTGAAGGAAGCGTCATGGTTCCGTCTCTTTCCGGCGCCGTGCTGTGGCTGCCGCGCCGACATGCTGCGTTTCTGTGCGGCCGGTGGCGTGCAAGGCCACCAGTTCGTCGGCCGAGGCAATCAACAGGACGTCGTCCGCGACGACCAGATGCCCGCCCTGCAACCCGAGCGCGGCCAGCTCGATCGGTTGCCGCACCTGGCGGCCAGCCTCCTGGTCGAACACGTAGATCCGCTGGCGTGTGGGCCAGTACACTTCGCGGCCAGCCAGCACCCCGCGTCCCTGGCTGCGCGGCTGCGGCCCTGCGTGCCCCCGCGCTCCTCCCTGCGGCCCCGGAAACTGGCGCACCACAGCGCCCGACGATGCGTCCAGCCAGTACAGGTAATCGCCACTGGCCACCAGCCTGTCCCCGGCCACTCCCAACAAGTGTACGACATCGGTGGCCATCCCGGCAGGCGTGTTCCACAGAAGGTGCCCGCTGGCGGCGTCCAGGGCGAACAGGTGATCGCAATCGGCAGCCGCCACATAGACCGTTCCGCGATCCACCAGGCACGGGGTGACGTCGCGGAAGAAGTGCCGGTCGACCAGGTCCGGCTCGTCGTCGCTCGCGCCCGACCGGCGGTAGCGGCACAGCCAGCTCACCTGCCCATCGCGCGCACGCAGCGCGACAACCGCTCCCAGGTTCGTGTTGTAGTAGAGCGTGTCGTCGGCCAGCGACAGCAGGCCGCTGGCCTGTTCGAACAACACGTCGGCCGGGGGTTCGCCCCGCACCACGTCCCGCTCCCAGACCAGACGCCCCGTCTCCACCGCGTAGCAGACCACCTTGATCTGAGCGGTGGCCGGATCGCGGCGGCGTAGCGTGGCATACAGGCGCGCCCCGCGCGCCAGCGGCGCGCCCTCGAATTCCCAGCCGGGTGCGCCGGGCAAAATGCGATCGAACAACAGTTTCTGGGTGGCCAGATCGAGGCCCACCAGATAACTGCGCTGATCGTCCCGCAACGGAGACTGATCACCCCCACCGATCCAGGCCGGCCCCAGCCGCGCAAAGAGACGCCCCTGGTCGATCGTCACACTCTGACGCGGCACCCCGGCGTGCGTGGAACGGCGGGGCACCCCGTCCTGCACCCCTCCCCGACCCTGGAAGATCACGTCCGCCGCCGCGTCAGGCGCCGCGCGCCCCGCGTCGGACAGCGGCCAGCGCGGTTGGCCATCCGCCAGCCGCACTGCACGGATTGCGTCCAGCTGGCAGATGTACACGACGCCGTCGTCCACGGCCACGTGATGGCTGAGCAGCCCGTCGGCCGGCTCCGCTACACGCAGCTGGCCGCGACTCAAGGAGTCCTCCTGATCCGTCAGTCGCGGCAGGGCGGCGCGCCAGATGGGCCGCAGCGCCACGTCGATCCCCTGCTCCGCCCGGCCATTGCGCGCGGCACAGCCGGCGAAGGTCGGCCAGCCCGCCGGACGCGGCGGCGCAGGCCACGCCTGTGCGCTCTGCAGGAGTTCCGCCACGGCGTCCGCCAACGTGCCGCGACGTCCCGCCAGCACGCCGACCGCCTCCGGATCCAGCCGCCGCAACAGCTCGGCCTCCAGCCGCGCCCGTTCGAACGCACCTTCCAGCAGCGAGACCAGCACGAGGCGGGCGCGGACCGCTGCGAGCGGGATGTCGCTGTCCGGGTAAGCCGGCCAG
>DAISIS010000488.1:0-4416 GCA_036821925.1 Pirellulaceae bacterium | reverse complement strand
CGCACACGCAGGCGCTGGCGTTCGGGCGTGACGGGATGGGAGTCAGGATCCATAGGGGTAAGCCTTCGACGGGTCAGTGTGTGGCTGTCCGCTACCGGACAGCTTGCGGCACGAGTTTCTTCAATTCCTCCTTCAGGTAGGTGTCGATTTCCAAGGGGCCTTGCATCTGCAGGGCGATCTGGGCAATGCGGCGGCACTGCTCGATCGTCACCCCCCGGCAGACGCGTTTGACTTCCAGGATTGCCCCCGGCGGGACGCTGAACTCGGTCAAGCCCAGCCCCAGCAGGAGCAGGACGCAGTGCGGTATGCCGCTCATCTGCCCGCAGACGCTGGCCGGCACCCCGGCGGCCTGCGCCGCGCGGAGCGAGGTCTGGATCAGCCGCAACACGGCCGGATCGCAGGCTTGATACAGATCGGCCACCTCCTTGTTGCTGCGGTCCACCGCCAGCGCGTATTGGATCAGATCGTTGGTGCCGATGCTGATGAAATCGACTTCTTTCAGGAAGTAGTCGATCATCATCACGGCCGCCGGCACCTCCACCATCATACCGACTGCGATGTGATGGTTAAACGCGATCCGGGCTTCGTCCAGGTCTTCCATGGTTTCGCGCAGGAACAGTTTCGCCTGGCGGAGTTCCCGCAGGGTGGCGATGAGCGGGAAGAGGATCTTGACCGGGCCCAGGGCGCTGGCGCGCAGGATGGCGCGCAGCTGCGTGCGGAACACGTCGACGTTGCGCAGCGACAGGCGGATGCTGCGCAGTCCCAGGAACGGGTTGTGCTCGTCCTCGGCCGGCGGCCGGTAGCGCATCTTGTCCGCGCCCAGGTCCAGGGTGCGGATCACCACGGGGCGCTGCCCCATCGCCTCCACCACCTCGCGGTAGGCCTGGAAATGCTCTTCTTCGGTCGGTTCGCTCTCCGCGCTCAGGTACAGGAACTCGGTACGGTAGAGCCCGATGCCGCCGGCACCGCGCTCCAGGCACGCCGACAATTCGTGGGGGAATTCGATGTTCGCCAGCAGCTGCAGGGGCGTGCCGTCGAGGGTCTGCGCCGGCAGGTCGCGCAGCGCTGCCAAGGCCTCCAGCCGGGAACTGCGGCGCTTGAGCTGCTGGCGATAGCGCGTCAGGTACTCCTTCGTGGGGCGCACGATCACCACCCCCTGGTCGCCATCGACGATGATCAGGTCGCCGCTGACCACTTCCGTGAGCACCTGTCCGGCGCCGACGACGGCCGGCAGCTCCAGCCCCCGCGCCAGTATCGCCGTATGTCCTCCTTCGCCCCCCGCTTCCGTCACGAACCCGCGCACCCAGCGGCGGTCCAGCCGGGCGGTCTCGCTGGGGGTCAGGTCGTGGGCCAGCACGATGGTGGCGGCGTCCAGGTCCAGCAGCCACTCGTGGCGGCGGTCGAGCAGGTGGTTGAGCAGCCGCTGTTCGAGATCGTGCAGATCGTGCGCCCGCTCCGCCAGGAAGCTGTTGGGCATGTCCTGAAACACCCGCGCGCAGCGCCGCAGCGTCTGATGGACCGCCAGCTCCGCCGTCATGTGCTGCTGGCGAATCAGCTCCTCCATCTCCTCCCGCAGGTGCGGGTCGCGCAGCATCTGGTGGTGGGCCGAGAAGATGGCCCCGTACTGGTCCCCCAACTGCGCAGCGATAACCTGGCGATCGCGTTCGATCTCCGCCGCTACGGCGTCGGTGGCCCGGTCGAGGCGGGCCAGTTCTTCGTCCACAGCTTCGTGCTCGAGCGACCGGCGAGAGATGACAAATCCCTCTTTTTCGATCACGAGCGCTTCGCCGATGGCGATGCCGGGTGAAACGGCAATTCCCTGCAATACCTGCATTGTCTGTGCCGAAGCAGCTCGGCAGTCTGTTCTTATCCGTCGAGTGAATGATCGTTGGTGGGTTCGCCCACGCCTAGTTCGTCAAACCCGCGTCCAAAAAGCTCGGCCAGCGCCTCCAACGCCTCCTCGGCGTCAGGGCCGTCGGCCCGCAGCACCAGTTCTGTACCCTGTTCGGCCGCCAGCGTCAGGAGCGACAGGATGCTCTTGCCGTTGAACTGCTCGCCATCCTTCACAATCTCAATGTGCGCGGCAAACTGCAACGCCAGACGCACGAACATGTCCGCCGGCCGGGCATGCAGACCCTGCGGATTGCAGACAGTCACGAGGCGTTGTGTGCGACGCTCGGTCATGGAAGTCGATCAGGAGTTTTCTACCGCCAGGAATTTGGGGCAGCCGCAGACACCATGCCGGACGACAGGCTGGGCAGCCGTCGCACGGATCGGGGCCCGACGGCCGGATCCATCATCATCCGGCTGCTGCGCATCAGGCACCGAATTGATTGTTGTCCGCTTCTTCGAGCAGCTGACGCACGTCCTCCGCCGTCTTCGCCTGCTTGAGAAACCGACAGAACGTGTCGTCGCGCAGCTGGCGAGAGATGTTCTCCAGGGCCCGCAGATGGTCCCCCGGACGATCCGGCGGCGACACCAAGAGAAAGAACAGCTGTACCTTCTCGCCATCCAGGCTATTGAAGTCCACCCCCTCCACGCTCACACCCACCGTGCCGATCAGCTGGCTCACGCTCGGGTGCTTCGTGTGCGGCACAGCCACGCCGCGGCCAATCCCCGTACTGCCCAACTCCTCACGCTTCATGATCGCCTTGATAATGCCCTCTTGCTCCCCCTCCGCAACGTCCCGGGATTCGACCAATCCTGCGACCAACTCGCGAATCGCACTATCCTTATCCTCAGCGACCAGGTTGGCCTTGATCGCCTGCAGCCGAATAAAATCCGCAAACTTCATTAGTCCCTTTTCCTTTCAGCCGCGGCGCGACCGACGCCTGTCACCAGCTCCGATGCGCCCGGACAGACACCCTGCGCCCGTAGACGGCATGCCCGTTATTCTGCTTCCGGCTCACTCTCGGCCGGCACTTCCAGATGCTTGATCGGCGGCTTGCGTCGCTCGGTCCGCTTGTCCTTGTGACGCCGTATCTGCTGCTCGATCTTGTGCAGGACGCCGTCCAGCGCCGACAAAACCTCCGCAGACTGCTCGGCGGCCACCAGCGCCTCCGAATGCTCCACCGAAACCTGAATCTCCACCACCGGTGCCTCGCGACGCTCAAGATCAACCGTGACCAGAATCGCCGTCAGGCGGTCAAAATAGCGACTTAATTTCTCGACTTTCTCTGTGATGCGCTCCTGGGTGCTCGCACTCAAATGACCGTGCCGCGCCGAGATGTTGATCTGCACCGGCCGTTCTCCTTACTGTGTAAACCTAGAACTGGTCTGATTTTGTCGCTGCGTTCCCAGCTAATGAAACATAGTATTCTAATGACCGGCCGAACTGCCGACAAATGCAAATCACCCGCCGGCCCGCCACTGCGACTCCCTCATCCACGGCGCTACCACCCCGCTCGGCGCGCCGTCGCTCGCCCCCACAATCCGTCCGCCATGCGCTATCAGAACGTCCTGCATCCAGTTCTTAGCCAAGCCGGTACACAGTCTACGTGGTATCCACGAGAATGGTTAGGGGACATTCGACCCGGCATCCGCCGGAGCAGCCACACCGGCAGCGGCCGGGTCCCCCTCTTCTGGCTGGATTGGTGGCTCGCCCGTACCGGGCGGTGGGGTGCCGTACCGGATCTCATTTCGCCGCAAATCACGTTCCCAACTCATGATCGCCGCGCGCTGCGTGCGCGGCTCCCGGTCGGGCTGGAACCGGTTGGTCTTGCCCGTGATCTCGTTGAGATTGAGGTACGCCAGGACCCGGACGTCCATCGACGGGCTGCTCAGCGCTTCCACCAGCTCCTGCGCGGCGCCGTTGGCCAGTTGCTCCGGGCTGAACCGCCACAGCAAGCGATCGAGCAGGACGCCTTCCTCACCGCGGAGCCGTTGGAGCGACGCCCGCACCTGCTGGGCAGTCTCCCGGCTGCGGGCCTGCGCCGCGCGGACCGATTCGACCAGGTCCTTCCAGTAGGACCGCAGCTCGCGCGAGCCGATCGCAACCACGAACGGATCGAAGTCATCGAACATGCTCAGGCTGCGAATGGCCAGCATACGGACTTCCACCAGCCGGTTGTTCACTTGTTCGCGCAGCGCGACGATCAGCGGTTGAGACGGATCGAGTGCCGGTTCGAGCTGTCGTGATGCAGCCTGATTGATGGGTGGCTCGGTGTTCGCATCCAGCCACTGGGGAGTTTCCGTCAGCGGCTGGAGCGCGGGCGTTCCGGCGTCGATCATTGTGGCCAGCTGGCCCGGTTCGAGCACGATCGGCGCGGGGGTGCCGCGGTCCTGCCAGGAGAGTCGTCCGGCCGGCGTCAGGGCGTTGAGCACCCCGTTGGCTTTCTGCTGCTGCGGATCCACGCCCGGCGGCAGGTACTGCCACGCGTCGAGCACGAGCGTGGCATCGAGATCCTGGAACGTCAC
>DAISIS010000487.1:0-4421 GCA_036821925.1 Pirellulaceae bacterium | reverse complement strand
AGGAACGCACCTTTGAGGTTCACGGCCAGCGTCCGGTCCCAGGCTTCTTCGGTCATGTCCTTGACGTACGCGGTAGGCCACACTCCCGCGTTGTTGACCAGGACGTCGAGCGGGCCGAGGACGCGTTCACACTGGTCGAACATCCGCGCCACCTCGGTGCTGGACGCTACGTCGCCGGCCACACAGGCGGCGTCTGCACCGTGTTGCTCCTGAATCAGGCGTGCCAGCGCATCGGCCCCCTGGGCGTCGCGCCGGTAGTTGATCATCACCCGCGCGCCTTCGGCGGCCAGCCCCAGGCATACCGCCCGGCCCAGCCCCCGCGCGCCGCCAGTCACCAGCGCCACTTTGTTCCGCAAGTCCAGGTCCATAGTCCCGCGCTCTTCGATCCCCCTGCTGTCGTAGCGGCGAATATAGTCCACGCGCCGGCGGTTTCCAAGTAGTCGACGGCAGCGGGCGGCCATGTTGCGTCGCCCGGCGCGCCAAGGTTAGAATCCGCTCGGAGGAATGCACGCGATGGATCTGGCACTGCAGGACAAGGTGGCGCTGGTGACCGGCGGCGCGCGGGGGCTGGGCCAGGCGGTGTGCGCCGGTCTGCTCGCGGAGGGGGCCCGCGTGGCGGTCAATGCGCGCCGCAGTGCCCTGGGCGCTGCGCCGGCCTCCAGTCCGGACAGCGATCCGGCCGCGACTGCGCGCATGATCCACGTGCCGGGCGACGTGGCGCAGGAGGCTGACGTAGTGGCCATGTTCGACGCCGCCGAGCGTGCGTGGGGACCGGTCGACGTGTTGGTCAACAACGCCGCCCTCTGTCCCACCTGCCCCGTGACCGAGCTGTCGCTGGAGCTGTGGTCCCAGACGCTGGCCGTCGATCTGACCGGCGTGTTTCTCACCTGCCGCGAACTGGCGCGCCGGCTCGTCGCGGCCGGCCGCCCGGGGCGGATCGTCAATGTCACCTCCACCGCGGCGTTCTTGGGCTCGACCACGGGGCATGCGCCGTATGATGCCAGCAAGGGGGGCCTCGTCGCACTCACCTATTCGCTCGCGCGCGAACTGGCGGTGCACCAGATCGCCGTCAACGCCGTCGCCCCCGGGATGATGCGCACCGGGATGACCGAGACCACGTTGCGCGTCAACGAAGACAAGTACCTCGCCCGCATCCCACTGCAGCGCATCGCCGACGTGCAAGAGATCGCCGACGTCGTGCTGTTTCTCGCGTCCCAGCGGGCCAGCTACATGACCGGCGCAGTGGTCAACGTCAGCGGCGGCCTGCTCATGCGTTAACCTGGAGGCACACGAAGCTATGGACTGCTTGATGGGAATCGATCTGGGATCCACGAGTCTCAAAGCCGTGGCCTATGATCTCGAGGGGAACCTGATCGCCAGCGGCAGCCGGCCCACCGAGCGGTTCCATCCCGACCCGGCCCATCCCGACTGGACGGTCTGGCAGCCGGAGCAGATCTGGGGGGGCACTGCCGCGGCCATTGCGGAGGCCGTGGCAGGACTGCCCGCTGCCGCACACCTGCGGGCGGTGGCCGTCACCGGGATGGGTATGGACGGCCTGCCGATCGACCAGCAGGGGCAATGGCTGTATCCGCTGATCAGCTGGCACGACCCGCGGACCGTGCCGCAGATGCAGTGGTGGCTGGACCGTATCGGCGCAGAAAAACAGTTCGCCATCGGCGGCAATCCGCTGTGGCCCATCAATTCAGCGCTCCGCATGCGCTGGGTGGCCGAGCACGAGCCGGACGTCTATCGGCGGACCCACAAGTGGCTGTTGATCGAAGATTTTCTGAACTACATGCTGTGCGGGCGCTGCGTGACCGACTACAGCATGGCCGCCTGCACCCTGCTGTTCGATCAGCGCACGCTGCAGTGGTCCGACGAGCTGGTAGGCCTGTCGGAAATCCGGCCCGAGATCTTGTGCGAGGTGCTCCCGAGCGGCACGCGGATCGGCGAGGTCCACCGGCGGGCGGCCGAGGCCACGGGGCTGCCGGCCGGCACTCCCGTCATCCTGGGTGGACATGACCATCTGTGCGGCACGCTCCCGGTCGGCGCATTCCGCCCCGGGGTGGCGCTGGATGTCACAGGCACCTGGGAGACCGTCAAGACGACGACCGACACGCCCGTGCTCAAGGACGAACTCCGCCGTGCTGGCATGACGGTACAGGCGCACGTGGTGTCGGGCCTGCACTCGATCTGGGGAGGCAACGTGGCCGGCGAGATGGTCGAGTGGTATCGCCGGCAGCTGGTCGGGAGCGACGACAAACTGGCGGCCGAGACCCTGTCCTGGGAGCTGCTGATGCGCGAGGCCGAGACGGCGCCGCCCGGGGCCGGTGGCGTGCTGTTCCTGCCCCACATGTCGGGCGCTTCGTGTCCGACCGTGGACGGGCAGAGCCTGGGCGTCTTCACCGGACTGACGCCCCGCGCCACGCGCGGCCACATGCTGCGCGCCGTCATCGAAGGATTGGATTACCAGTTCCTCGACACGGTGCTGGCGCTGGAGAATTCGCTGGGCAGCCGCCTGGAGCGGGTGGTGGCGGTGGGCGGGGCGATCCGCAACGCGTTCTGGATGCAGAACAAAGCGGATGTGATTGGACGCCCTATTGAGACGCCGCGGGTCGAGGAGGCCACGCCGCTGGGCGCAGCGCTGCTGGCCGGCATCGGCGTCGGCTTGTACCGGGATGCGGAGGACGCCTGCCAGCATGTCTACCGGGAGGGAGAGACCTACCTGCCGGATCCGCAGCGCGCCGCGCAGTACACCGACTGGTTTGAGCTCTACCGCCAGCTCTATCCGGCCACCGCCACCCTGAACCACCGCATCTTCAAGGAGTTCACGACGTGAACGGGCGAGAACGCATCACCTGTGCCCTGCGGCGCGACGTGCCCGACTGCGTACCCGTCTTCGAGTGGTTCGTGGACGCGGCTGTTGGCGAGGCGCTGGTCGGCAGCGGCGACATCATCGACATCGTGGACCGGCTCGAACTGGACGGGATCAATCTGCGGCCGACGTACGAGAAACGGTTTCTCGATGACGTGACCTTCGTCGACGAATGGGGGATGCAGCGGCAGTTGACCGGCGACGTGCTGCCGGCGGTGCGGGAGAGCCCGATTCCCGACATTACGCGCCATCGCGCGTATACTTTTCCCGACCCGCAGGCGCCCCACCGTTTCACCGCGATTGAGCGTGCGTTGCAGCGATTCGGCGATCGCAAAGCGCTGGTACTGAACCTGCGCGACGGCTTCTCGGACATGCGCGACCTGCTCGGCTACGAGGGCTCCCTGATGTCGTTGTTGCTCGAGCCGGTGGCGTACAGTGAGTTGCTCGAGCGCGCCGTCGAATACAACCTGGCGGTGGCCGCCGCCGCCCGCGCGCGATACGGGCTGGAAATCGTCGCCACGACCGACGACATCGCCAACGCCAGCGGCCTGCTGGTCAGCCCCGCGACGTACTTCGAACGGATCGCGCCCCAGTTTCGCCAGGTGATCCAGGGCTACAAGGCGCTCGGCTACCTGTGCATCAAGCACTGCGACGGCAACGTCGATGCGGTGAGCGATTTCTGGGTGGAGTCGGGCATCGACTGCCTCGATCCGATCGATCCCAGCGGCGGCTACACCATGGCCGCGATGAAAGCGCGTTACGGACACCGGATCTGCCTGAAGGGCAATATCGACTGTACAGGCCAACTCTGCACCGGCTCGCCGGCCGATGTCAGGGAGGAGGTGCGGCAGTGCCTGCGGGCCGGCGCGCCGGGCGGTGGGTTCATCCTCTCGTCCAGCAACACCATCCATCGCGGCGTGAAGCCTGAGAACTTCCGCGCCATGCTTGCTGCCGCGCGGGAATATGGGCAATATCCCCGGCTCGCGTGAATTTTGCGGACCGCGCGTGCTTGCGTTCGCCCGAGTGGCGCGGCGATAATGGGAAGGTCTTGCCCATGGCACCCCCGCGGCTGCCCCACCCCCGCGAAGTCATCTGACACATTGATTCTCATGTAAGGAGCCCGACTGTGGCACAACACAAATACTCGCGACGTGACGTCCTGAAGGCGGGAACGGCGGCGGTCGCCCTCCCCCTGTTCGTATCGGCTCGGGCCCTGGGAAGGGACGGGAACGCGCCGCCCAGTGAGACGGTGCGTGTGGGCGTGATCGGCTGCGGTGGCCGGTCGCGCGTCATCACCGAAGCCGCCGACGTGAAGGGCTTCCAGGTGGTCGCCGCCTGCGACTGCGTCCTGGAGCGGGCCCAGAAATATGTGGAAGAGCTGTCGGGCGGCAAGGCCTGGGGCGTCTACGACGACTTCCGCGCGATGATCGAGAAAGAACGGCTCGACGGAGTCATGATCGAAACCACGACCCATGCCCGCGCCTGGATCGCCGTCCACGCCATGCAGATGGGGGTGGACACCTACATCGAAAAGCCGATGTGCCTG
>DAISIS010000486.1:0-4427 GCA_036821925.1 Pirellulaceae bacterium | reverse complement strand
AGCGGCCGGGCGGCACAGGTAGCCGCGCATCGTGCCGGCCCCCTTGGGAGAACTGGCTGTCAAGGTTGGCTTTGACCACCGCCTGGTTCGTCGCCGCGCCGCGCACGCATCGGCCCGCAAGGCACTGGCAGCCGCATCTTTCCCCCGCGTCTACCGTTGCATCTGTTCGACGGACGCGATACACAAAGAGTCGGGGACAGCCTGTTCCCCCGATCGTGATTCCTTGTCGGACCAGCAATCCGTGTTGCGGCCGGTGGCGCATATTGCCGCATCACCGTAACTTGGGAGCCTTGCCATGGCATTGACACGTCGACAGTTTCTGCATCGATCCGCCGCAGCTGCGGCTGTGCTCGGATTGCCTCAGGTGGCCGCCCCCACCGTGCTCGGTGCTCATGACGCGATCCGTGTGGGCGTGGTAGGTTGCGGCGGTCGCGGCAATCACCACATCGATCGCTTTGGCGCTCAGGAGGGGGTGGTAGTAGCGGCCGTGTGCGATCCGGATCAGCAGCGGCTGGCTGCTTCGGCCAAGCGGATCCAGGAGACGTTCCACAACGAGCCGGCCCAGTTCGTGAACGTGCGGGAGATGATCGACAAGGCCGAGATCGATGTTGTCGCCGTAGCCACGATGCAGTACTGGCACGCGCTGCCCACCATCTGGGCCTGCCAGACGGGGAGGGACGTATACGTCGAGAAGCCGTTGGGGCACTTCATTCGCGAAGGGCAGGCGATGGTCCGCGCCGCGCGCAAGTACAACCGGCTCGTCCAGATCGGCACTCAGGCCCGCTCAACCCGGTCGGCCATCGACACGATTCGTCACATTCAAGAGGGGCACCTGGGCGAGATCCAGTACTTGACGGCGTACGCCAACAAGCCGCGCACCCCGATCGGCAAACGCGACACGCCACTGCCGATCCCGGACTACGTGGACTACGACCTCTGGTGTGGTCCGGCGGACAACGGGCCGATCCACCGAGACCGTCTGCAGTACGACTGCAGTTTTACCTGGGACAAGGGGGACGGTGAGTCCTGCAATCAAGGCGTGCACGAGATCGATGTGGCGCGTTGGTTGTTGAAGGAGCCGGAACTGCCGCGGCGGGTGATCAGCATCGGGGGGCGGTTCGTGTTCGACGACGCCGGCGATGTGCCGAACACACAGATCATTTACTACGATTTTCCGTCGCGGCCGGTTTTGTACGAGGTCCACAATCTGCGTGCCGCCAAGGGGTCCAACGCGGTGCCGGATTTCCGCGGGTCCCAGACTGACGTCTGTGCGCACTGCGCGGACGGCTACGCTTTCGTCCGGTCAGGCCAGGTGTTTGACAACCAGGGCCAGCAGATCCAGACGTTTGGCGGGGGTGAAGATCACTTCGAGAACTTTATCCGTGCCGTGCGCAGCGGGCGGCAGGAGGACCTGAATGCAGACGTCTTTGAAGGGCATCGTTCGACGGCCGTGACGCATCTGGGGAACATCTCGTACCGCGTGGGCAGGCTGGCATCGCAAGCTGAGGTGCGTGAGCAGATCGCCGGCGTGGCGTTGCTGGAGGCGATGTTCGATCGTTTGGTGACGCATCTTAAGGCCCACGAAATCGATGCGGATGCGCCGACAATCGCGCTCGGTCAGTGGCTCGATGTTGACGTGCAGAACGAGTGTTTCCAGAACCACGACCAGGCGAACGCCCTGGTTGCCGGTTCCTACCGCGCCCCGTATCTGTTGCCCGATGAGGTGTAGCGATTTGTCCGCGCATGGTGCTGCTCCCCAGGAAGCATCGTCCCCCGCCGCGTTGGCACTCAGTCCGCATTTCCGGCGGCTGGCGGCGCCCGAGACCGGGCGGCTGGCGGTACAGTTGACACAGGGGGACGAGCAGTGTTACCCGCTGTACTACTTCACCCCCTCGCTTGCGCGGGATGGCCGGTTCCTGGTCTACCACCGGTCTGCCGCGGGGCAACTCCAGCTGTACCGGCTGGATCTGGAGACGGCCGAGTCTGTCCAGCTGACGCATGCCACGTGCGAGGACACGCAGTGGCGCCCGTGGTGCGTCGACTCCGGTCGTGGCGTGCTTGACCACCGCAGCGTGTTGAATGTGGCGCGTGACCTGGTGGTCTGCTTTGACGGCAATATCGTGCACGCCGTGCATGTCCGGACGCTGGAGGACACAGTGCTGTTCGAGATTCCGGCCGATCGCGAAGCGTATGGCCAGAACTGCTGCACGCCGGACGGCCGCTGGTTCGTCTACATTCACGTACCGCGTGGATCCGTCTGGGGAACGCCCTGCACGGGCGCGGCGGTGGTGGCCTACGACTTCGACACCGGCCGCCAGCAGGTGCTTTGCCAGATCGACAGCGCCGTGTTCCACGTGACGGCCTACGACAACCAGCATTTCGTGGTGACGCATCCGGCCCACGGACCCGGGATGCTGTGGACCGACCTGACCAGCGGCCGCTGCAGCATGCTCCGCGACGGCGTCGTCCACTGCCCCTGCACCCAGCGGGGGATTGCCTACGAAGTGCCGGCAGCTCGGCGGCTGGGACTTATGGATCCGCTCGCGCGGCGATCGTTTGAGTTCCCGATGCCAGCGCAGTTCCAGTACATCCATACCGGCTGGGATCCCGCCGGGCGTCTGTTCCTCTACGAGAACTCGACTGACTGGGATCGGTTCGATGTCCACGACATCTACGTCCTGGTGCGTCTGGACCAGGCGGGGGAGAATACGCAGTGGCTGCGACTGACCGGTTCGTGGCCGACCTACCTCGGTGGCCAGAAGGCGCACTTCCACCCGCAGGTGACGAGCGACCGGCGCTGGATTCTGTTCACCGGAGGTGACGAGGCAAGCCAGACGTGCCACATGTTCCTGCTCGATATCGCGGATCTGGCTGACACGCAGGGGATCGGGCTGGACATGTTGAGGCCGATGGGGGGATTCGATTCATGACACGGATCTGTCTGGACGACGCCCAGAAGTTCGCGGGCATCAAGGAGCGTTTCGAGCACGAATATCCGACGCTCACGCTAGGCGTGACCGACGTGGACGGCGCGAGCCTGCTGCGCGCTGACCACGGGGGCCTGAAGGTGCATTGGATCTACCAGGGGCATGGCGACGTCTTCCTGCCGGCAGGCTACCGGACGCAGGAGGGCGGCAGCGAGCCGCTGCCCGCCGAGTACCGAAGCGATCCGATCGACCCGGCGTTCGCCGACAGGCTGCGCCGCGTGCAGGCTGGCCTGTCCACGATCTCGCGCGAAGCAGCGGTGCACGTGCAGGCGATCCTCCAGCGTTGGCACGGGGACGCATACCAGGGCGATTTCGCGGTGGAACTCTGGAACCTGGAACACGTGGCGCGGCCGTGGGCCAGCGACGATGCGGTGGAACAGGTGCTGGTCTCTCTGTTCGGAGACTATCGCCATGCCGGATGGTCGATCAAACAGGCAGGTTCGTTCGAACCCGTCCTGCCCGGCGACCAGCTGATCGCGTGCGGCACAGAAGTCATCGAGGTCCGCGGCCAGTTCCGCTGTCTGACCATGGAGAAGTCCGACCGAACCGTGAACCACATCTCGACCGCCCGCCGGCTGCAGTACCTGGTCGACACGGCCGGTGGCTGCAGCTTTGATTTCGATCCCTTCCGCCGCTTGCCCCTCACCTGGTACCTGGACTATCCGGGCCAGCTTGGCGATGGAGTGAACTTCGTGAACTCCCACGTCGTCCACATTCCGCAGGAGCTGTCCTCAACGCATTTTCATCCGCGCCAGCCGCGAGTCGGCGGCCTGCCGCAGACGGAAATGTATCTGGTGCTGGATCCGCAAGCGCGGAACCTCGCGGCCCACGGCCGGCAGGCGTCCATCCTGCTTTTCCCCGACTTGACTGACCTGAGCCGCTATGAACAGCAGCCGCTGGCACCCGGCAACCTGGTCTACATACCGCCGGGAACAGGCCACCGGGGACTTGACGTGTTCGTCAACGTGCTGACGATTCCTGGGCTTAAACCGCACAACGAGTTCTACACCGACCAGGACATCCGCGACCGTACACACGGGCAAGCGCCCTACAACGAGAACGGGCTGGCCCGGCGAAACTACGACCGTCTCGAGGACCTGCTGTGATCTGCGGAGGGGCTGGCGACGTGGTTGCAGCCGGAGTGAGCGCGGCGGTACACTGGCGGCTGCCTTGAAACTCTTCCACAGTAACAGGGGATCAGACCATGTCGATTTCGCGTTTGGCGTGCTGTCTCGGAATCATCGCGATCGTGGGCGGCTGCGCTTCCCGCGAGTCGTCGCCCGCGACCGGATCGACCGCGCAGTGGGAGGCCCAGTTGAAAGCCGAGTCGCCCGAGGACCGGCTGGCGGCCCTGGAAAAGCTGACGATCATGGGCACGCAGGCCGCGTCGGCGCTACCCGCTTTCACCGAGGCGCTCCAGGACCCCGACGCGCGTGTCCG
>DAISIS010000485.1:0-4427 GCA_036821925.1 Pirellulaceae bacterium | reverse complement strand
CTGGTCCGAAGGAACCTCCTTCTACCTACCTTTCAAACTCTTCCGGCTATTCTCACTCGTCTCTTGCAGTGGCAGATCCCCCGCTCGCGGGCACTGTCACGGAGTATTCTCAGGTCACCGTCACAGCGCTCCGAGCGACCTTCGATGTGTCGCCCGGCGGCCGGACGCTGCCAGCGCCCCGTTGGCGACGGTTTCCCGTGACCAGTCGATCAACCGCCTGGCGCGACGCCGTGGAGGCGTCCCGGCGCTCCGGTTCCGCCAATCCGCGGACCCAGGCATTTCGCGAGCGGCATTTCCCCACGGCCACGGACGAACAGTGGAGCGACTGGCGATGGCAGGTCCGGCACCGGATTCGGACGCCGGAGCAGTTTGCCGGCGTCATTAACCTGTCTGCGGCCGAGCACGACGCGTTGGTCCACGGCGGGACCATGCTGCCCGTGGGCGTCACACCGTACTACATGAGCCTGGTTGACCCCGAGGACGTGGGCCAGCCGCTGCGCAAGACGGTCGTGCCGACCACGGCCGAGTTCACACGGATGCCGGGCGAAGCGGATGATCCGCTGGGTGAGGATGGACATAGTCCCGTGCCGGGGCTCGTGCATCGCTATCCAGACCGGGTGCTGATGCTGCCGCTCGACTTCTGCTCGACCTACTGCCGGTACTGCACGCGGTCGCGTGTGGTGGGACACGGCGAGATCGTTCCCAACGAAGCGCGGCTGGACGCGATCTTTGACTACCTGGAGCACGCCACGCAGGTGCGTGACGTCCTGATTTCGGGTGGGGATCCGCTAGCGCTGAGCGACGACCGGCTGGAGGCGATCCTGACGCGGCTGCGGTCGATTCCGCACATTGAATTCGTGCGGATCGGGACCAAGATGCCGGCCGTCCTGCCGCAGCGCATCACACCCGAACTGTGCGCCATGCTGCGACGTTTTCATCCGCTGTGGATGAGCCTGCATTTCGTCCATCCGGACGAGTGCACACCCGAGTCGAAGGAGGCCTGTGGCCGGTTGGCCGACGCCGGGATTCCGCTCGGGTCGCAGACGGTGCTGTTGCAGGGGGTTAACGACAACGTCGAGACCATGCGGCAGCTGGTGCACCGCTTGCTCATGATGCGGGTCCGCCCGTACTACCTGTACCAGTGTGATCCGATCAGTGGCTCGTCGCATTTCCGCACGCCGGTCTCCCGAGGTCTGGAGATCATCGCCGGATTGCGGGGGTACACGACCGGCTACGCGGTGCCGACCTACGTGATCGACGCGCCGGGCGGCGGGGGCAAGATCCCGTTGCAGCTGGACAGCGTCGTGGGACGTGACGGGGACGACCTGCTGATTCGGAATTTCGAGGGCAAGACGTTCCGCTACCCCGATCCGGTGGGAGCATAGTTGCGCCACCATGCACGTCGGGATGACATACGATCTGCGCGACGAGTACCTGGCCGAGGGGCACGGCGAAGAAGCGACCGCCGAATTCGACCGCGCGGACACGATTGACGCAATCGCGGCCGGTCTGCTCGAACTGGGACACCAGGTCGATCGGATCGGTCGTGCGCGCCAGCTGGTCACACGCCTGGCGGCGGGCGACCGGTGGGACTTGGTCTTCAACATCTGCGAGGGGCTCAGGGGCATGGCCCGCGAGGCGCAGGTGCCGGCGATCCTGGAGGTATACGACATTGCGTATACATTTGGCGACCCGCTGGTCATGGCGTTGTGCCTGCACAAAGGGTTGGCCAAGATGGTCGTGGAGCGAGCGGGGCTGCCCACCCCCAAGTCGCTGCTGGTCGAGTCTCCGGCGGACCTGGACCTGCTGCTGGACCGTCTGACGCTCTCGTTCCCGCTGTTTGCCAAGCCGGTCGGCGAGGGCACAGGAAAAGGCATCACGCCCGCTTCGCGGATCGCGACGCGGGCGGAACTGCTGGCAGTCTGCCGGCAGCTGCTCGAGCAGTTCCGCCAGCCGGTGCTGGTCGAGGAGTTCTTGCCTGGCCGTGAGTTCACGGTGGGCCTGCTGGGGACCGGTCCTCGGGCGACGGTGCTGGGCACGCTGGAGATCATTCTGCGGGGGGGCGCGGAGCCGGACGTGTATTCGTACGTGAACAAAGAGCGTTGTGAAGAGCTGGTGGAATACCGGCTAGTGCGCCCCGACGACCCGCAGGTGCGGATGGCTGAGCAGACGGCGCTGGCGGCGTGGCGGGCGTTGGGGGGCCGTGATGGCGGCCGCCTCGATCTGCGGTGCGACGCGCAGGGTGTGCCGCAGTTCATGGAGGCCAACCCGCTGGCCGGGATGCATCCCTCGCACTCGGACCTGCCCATGCTGGCCACTGCGGTCGGCATGCCGTATGTCGAGTTAGTCCGCCGGATTGTGGAGTCGGCCCGGGAGCGAGTGGCGCGCGTATGAGGATCGTAGTACTGCACAACGACGTCTCGGCCGATCATGCGCCGTCCGATCTGGATGTGCTCAACCAGCGTGATGCCGTGCGGGCCGCGCTCGAGGCGCTGGGGCACGAGTCCGAGGCGTGGAGCTGCACGCTTGACTTGTCGGCCACCAAGACGCGGCTGGAGGCCAGCCGACCGGACGCGGTGTTCAACCTGGTCGAGTCGCTCGGCGGCACCGACCGCCTGATGGCGGCGGCACCGCTGCTGCTCGATGCGCTGCGTCTGCCCTACACCGGTGTGCCCACGCCAGGACTGCTGCTGACCAACGGCAAACTGACAACCAAGCGGCATCTGCTGGCTGCCGGCCTGCCAACGGCGCCCTGGTTCACTGCGAGCGCGGCCCGCTGGCAGGGGCTGACGGGAGCCGCATCCGGCGGATCCGCCGCGCCGGCCGGCAACCACACGGCGCAGCTGGCTCCGGTGCTGATCAAAGCGATCTGGGAGCATGCGTCGTTTCACATGGACGACGCGGCCATCGTCTCACCGCCGTCCGACGCGGAGTTGGCGCGCGTGCTGCGCACGCGCGAGCAGACTACAGGTCAGCCGCATTTTGCCGAGCGGTATCTGGAGGGGCGCGAATTCAACCTGTCGCTGCTGGCGGCCGACGGCGGGCCGCAGGTGCTGCCACCCGCCGAAATCGACTTCGGCGACTACCCACCCGGTAAGCCCAGAATCGTCGGCTACCAGGCGAAGTGGGACGAGCAGTCGTTCGAGTATCACCACACGCCGCGCCGATTCGTGTTTCCGCCGGCCGACTCGGGCTTGGTGGCGGAGTTGAGCCGTCTGGCCATCGACTGCTGGCACCAGTTTGGGCTGCGGGGCTACGCCCGCGTCGACTTCCGCGTGGACCCCGCCAACCGGCCTTGGATTCTCGAAGTCAACTCCAACCCGTGCCTGTCGCTCGACGCCGGCTTCGCCGCGGCGGTGGAGCAGGCCGGCATGACCTACGATCAGGCCATTGACCGGATCATCCGGGACGCGTTGGCCCACTCCGCTGACCTATGAGTACGCGTGCGATGCCTGCCAGACCAATCACCTTTCGACATGAAGTCACTCCCACAGACGCCGCTCTGGTGCGCGAACTGGTTGTGTCCACCGGCGTATTTGCCGCGGCCGAGATTGAGGTGGCGGTGGAGCTGGTGCAGGAGCGACTCGCCAAAGGAGAACCCTCGGGGTACTACTTCGTGTTTGCCGAGCAGGGTGGCCGGACCGTCGGGTACGCGTGCTACGGCCCGATCGCCTGCACGGTCGGCAGCTTCGACCTGTACTGGATCGCCGTCGACCGCGCGTGCCAGGGGCAAGGGCTCGGGCGTCTGTTGATCGCCGAGTGCGAGCGGTTGATCAGCGCCCAGGCCGGACGCCACATCTACATCGAGACTTCCAACCGCCCGCAGTACGCACCCACGCGCGGGTTCTACCTGCGCTGCGACTACTCCCAGGCCGCCGTCTTCGACGACTTCTATGCGCCGGGCGATGCCAAGGTCGTGTACTGCAAGCGGCTGGCGCCCTGATTCCGCGATCGGGACGCTACGGCCGGTCGCCACCCCACCGGTCCACCAGTGACGTGGGA
The DNA here is from genome assembly GCA_036821925.1 of Pirellulaceae bacterium. GTDB lineage: Bacteria > Planctomycetota > Planctomycetia > Pirellulales > Pirellulaceae > JAAYDI01. Next base: position 425 of record DAISIS010000485.1, on the reverse strand, counting down.
TCGCCGGCGTGGGTCGCGGTCTCGTTGAGTCCCGTCTGGGCGGATCGTCCGAGGACCCGCACGCTCGCAATGATCACGATCATAAGGGCTGCGAGCATGAGGGCCGTCTGCACACCGCTGATGCCTCGTCGCACGAAGCGACGCCGACGTATGGCGCACATGGTTGTGGTCCCTTCCCGTTCCTGACAAAATCGAACTGGTTCTATCTGAAGCATAGCTCAGCCGCATTCCCGTCGCGGCACCCGCCAGCGCAGCTGCACGTCGGGTCGTGCCGCGGATGCAGGTTGTCAGGGCCCCAGTTGTCAGGGCCCCAGTTGTCAGGGCCCCAGTTGTCAGGGGCCGCAGGTGCCAGGGCCCCAGGTGCCAGGGGACCAGTTGTCGGTTCCCGGCCGGGCGTCCCCGGTTGGGGGCGAGCCTTGTATGTG
>DAISIS010000484.1:0-4443 GCA_036821925.1 Pirellulaceae bacterium | reverse complement strand
GTACACAGGCTGGGGGGGCGTCCTGTTCGATCTGGATAACAACGGCTATCTGGACGTGTTTATCGCCAACGGCAACCCGCACTTCGAATACCCGGAAGAAGACGTGCTGGCCGTCAATGACGGGCACGGTCTGTTCACGGACGTCGCGGCCCGCTCTGGCCAGTACTTCCACGAAAAGTACGTGGGGCGAGGTGCCACGTTTGGCGACTACGACAACGACGGAGATCTCGATCTGCTGGTGGTCAACCTCAACGGCCCCGCCCGGTTGCTCCGCAATGACGGCGGGAATCGCCAGCATTGGCTGACGCTGGATGTCCGCCTGCCCAATGGTGTGTCGACGGCGATTGGTGCCCGGGTCGTAGTCACGGCGGGCAGCCTCGTACAGATCCAGGATGCCGTGCCGGTCGTGGGCTATCTGTCCCAGGCAGACCCGCGGTGCCATTTCGGGCTGGGCGCTGCGACGCAGGCCGATCGGGTGGAGATTCGCTGGCCCAATGGCCAGCGTACGGAGCTGAAAGATGTTGCGGCGGATCAGATTCTCACGGTGGTTCAGGATGCGAAGTGAAGTCATGCGAATCGACGTCAACGCCGGCGGCCGCTGCGCCCTGGCACTGCTGGCCGGTGTACTGAGCACGTGGCTGGCCCCCCTCGAGACGGCCCGAGCGCAACACGAGAAGCACCCGGTCTTCGTGGGAGCCGCGGAGTGCGCCAAGTGCCACCAGGGGCCGGGCTTCGGATATCAGCACTCGCGGATGCTGCTGACCGCGCATGCCCAGGCCTACGCGGCACTCGCCCTGCCGGAGGCCAAGGAAATCGCGCGACTCAGCGGCATTCCCCAGGAACCGCAGGAGTCCCAGATGTGCCTGGGCTGCCATGCCACCGCGGCCGAGGCCGAGGACTGGGAGAAGGAACCTGCGTTCCACGTGGAAGACGGCGTCCAATGCGAGAAGTGCCACGGGGCGGGCAGCGAATACATGCCCGAAGAGGTCATGACCGACCCGAAAGCCGCGATGGCGGCCGGCCTGACGATGCCCGAGAAGAGCGACTGCCTGAACTGCCACAAGGTTAAAGGCTCGCACGTCGCCGTGCTCAAGGTCAAAACCTTCGACGTCGACGCAGCGTGGGAACAGCTGAAACACCCGACGCCCGACGTGTGGGAGTATCCGCCGGAACCGGCGCTGCCCGCACCGGTTGCTGAGCAGGCGCCCCAGTACATTGGCTCGATCATGTGTGGCGAGTGCCACAAGCTGTCGGAGATGGGATACCAGTACAGCACGTGGCGGCGCAGCCCGCACGCCGACGCCCATGCGGTCCTGGCGACGCCCCGCGCGCGGGAGATTGCGGAGGCGGCCGGGGTGCAGGAGGACCCGTTGTATGCCGCGGCCTGCCTGAAGTGCCACACCACGGCCTACCACGACCCCGCCGGCGGCCACGCGGAATCCTACCTGCTCGACGAAGGCGTGGGCTGCGAAGCCTGCCACGGCGCCGGCAGCGAGTATGCGCTGGAGGCCGTCATGCGCGACGAACCGGCCGCCCTCCAGGCGGGACTCAAACCGGTCACGCGCGAAACCTGCCTGCGGTGCCACGAAGACGCGCATGGCAAACCGTTCGACTATGACGAAGCCGTCAAGATGATCGCACATCCGTTGAAACACGAGGTGCAGACCACCGCGGTACGCTACAAAAACCCGCTCCGACTGGCCGTCCACCCGCAGCGACCCGAGTTGTACGTCACGTGCGAAAGCGGCAACACGGTCATCGTCGTCGACACCGAGCGTTGGGAGAAAGTCGCGGAGATCCCGGTGGGCGGACACCCGACCGGAGTCACCTTCCACCCCGACGGGATGCGGGCCTTCATCACCAACCGGCTCGATGACACGGTCTCCGTGATCGATACCCTCCAGCGGCAGGTCGTCGCGACCGCGATAGTGGGCGACGAACCGCACGGTCTTCTCACCGACGCCAGCGGCCGGCACCTGTTCGTGGTGAACTCCTCGACCGACGACATTTCGGTGCTCGACGCCAACTCGCTGCAGGAAGTCAAACGTCTGGAAGCGAGCCGCAATCCCTGGTCGCTGGCCTTGTCCCCGGACGGCACGCGGCTGCTGATCACCAACACCCTGTCCCGTTTCGTCCCCTTCCGGTCGCCCCCCATGGCCGAGCTGACGGTGGTGAACGCAGAGACCGCGATGGTGGAACAGCGGCTGGTGGCGCAGGGGGCCAATCTGCTGATGGGTGTCTGCTGGCATCCGAGCGGCGAGTTCGCCGTGTGCACGATCAACCGCACCAACAACCTGGTGCCCATGACGCGGCTGCTGCAGGGTTGGACCATCACTAACGGACTGGCGGTGATCTGGCGCGATGGGCGCGTCGACCAGGTGCTGCTGGACGAACCGAACCTCTGCTTTCCAGATCCGACGGATGTGACCATCACACCCGATGGGCGCTACGCGCTCGCCACAAGCTCTGGCTCCAACCGGGTGGCCGTGATCGATCTGGCGATCCTGATCTCCATGCTCCAACAGGCCACGGAACACGAGCGGACCCGGGTGTTCCCCAACCACCTGGGCAAACCGACCGAGTTCATCGTCAAGCACATCGAGACCGAGGCCAGCCCGCGGGGCATCGTCGTCACGCCCGACGGGAAATCAGCGGTGGTGACCAATTGCCTCGACGACTCGCTCACCCTGATCGACCTGGCGCGCCTGGAAGCGGTCAAACGCATCGATCTCGGCGGCCCGCAGGAGATCACGGAGACCCGGTATGGCGAACTGCTGTTTCACAACGCCAGCATCACGTTCCACCGCCAGTTTTCCTGCCACAGCTGTCATCCGGACGGGCACGTGGATGGGCTGACCTATGACATCCAATCGGAAGGCATCGGTTTCAATCCGGTCGACAACCGCACGCTGCGCGGCATCCTGGATACGGCTCCCTTCAAATGGGCTGGTACCAACCCGAGCCTGGCGCGTCAGTGTGGCGCGCGGCTGGCGGTGTTCTTCACCAAGATCCAACCGTTTACACCGGAGGAGTTGCACGCGGTGGACAGGTACGTGTGCACCATTCCCCGCCCCCCCAACCGCTATCGGCCGCTGGGCGCCGAGCTGACGCCGGCTCAGCGACGCGGCAAGCTCGTGTTCGAACGCACGATGGCCAATGACGGGCGGGTGATTCCGCGCGAGAACCGGTGCGTCACCTGCCATTTCCCGCCGCTGTATACCGACCGCAACGTGCACAACGTGGGCACGAAGATGGAACTGGACACCGAAACGAGCTTCGACGTGCCGCACCTGAACAACATCTATGACTCCTCGCCGTACCTGCACAACGGAATTGCCAATACGCTGGAGGAAATCTGGACGCTGTACAATCCGGACGATCAGCACGGCGTCACGAACGACATGACCAAAGACGAGCTGAACGATCTGATTCAATACCTGATGACCCTCTGACACATGCCGCGGGATGCCCCCCCCGCAAAAATGCGAGGACGCTTATGAAAGCCTGGCCCGGTTCGAGACGCGTGTGCGGTACCCTGTCAGTCGTACTGAGTCTGCTGCTGGCGGCCGCCGGGGCGGCCCAGGACCCGCCGGACACCCCCGCCGCGCCGCCAACTCCCACCCTGCAGTCAGCCCCCGCCCTGCCGGCCCCCGCCGACGCCGCCGCACCCGCCGCCGCGGCTGAGGGCCTGCCGTATGTGTATACGAAGTGGCGGCATTTCACGACGAAGGACGGTCTCCCGAACGACCACATTTTTGCTGTCAAGCCGTTTGGCTCCAAAGTCTGGATCGGCACCGAGGACGGGCTGGCGTGCTACGACAAGGAAACCGGCACGATTCAGAGCTGGAAAGAAAAGGACGGTTTGCCGTTCCAGGCGGTAGCGGGAATCGCTGTCGATCCCAAGACGGGCGACGTCTGGCTGGCCCTGTTTGGCGGCGGACTGGCCCGCTTCAGCGGCGGTCGGTTCGATCATTTCCACCAACTCAACAGCGGCCTGGTCAACGACGTCGTATACGCGGTGGCGATCGAAAACGACCACGTGTGGGCCGCCACGACCGCCGGTGCCAGCCGCTACAACATGGTCACCAAGAAGTGGTCGATCTACACCGAGAAGAACGCGCCGATGGAGGAGATCTGGAACTACGGCGTGTGTTACGACAGCGGGAAGGTTTACCTGGCCATCTGGGGCAGCGGAGTGCTGGAATTCGATGTGGCCACCGAGAAGTGGCTCGACTACCTGGACCCGGACGGCGAGATGGAGATCGACCTGTACCGCGACGACGGGATCGTCCATGTGATCACGTCCAGCGTGAGCTACGTCGACAAGATCCTGTGGGTATCGTCGTATTTCGGCTGCTGCCGCTACGATGGGCGCCACTGGCGCGGGCTGTACGCTCATGAGACCGGGTTGCCCAGCGATTTCACGAACAACGTCAAGGCGCG
>DAISIS010000483.1:0-4454 GCA_036821925.1 Pirellulaceae bacterium | reverse complement strand
CGCCGTGGTCGTCAGCCCGCGTGCGGAACTGTGGGACTACGTGGCGCGGTGCGAGCAGGCGGCGGGCATGCCGAGTCCCCGCCCGGGCGGCGTCTGGAACAAACGCTCCCCCTGGATCCACCGCTCGTACTACTTCCTCACCGCGTTTCGTGAATCGCAGTTCGACGAGGCGCTGGCCATCGCCCGCCGCGGCGGTTTCCACACCATCCTGCTCGATCAAGGATCGTGGTGCCGCAGCACCGGCCACTTTGAAGTCAACCGGGACAATTTCCCCGACGGGCTCGACGGACTCGCCCGCACAATGGAGCGGTTCCGGGACGCCGGATTTCGCGTGGGCCTGCATTTCCTGGCCGCCTCGATCTACCCGCCCGACCCGTACCTGACGCCGGTGCCCGATCCGCGGCTGGTGAAAGGTCCGGCCGTGGCGCTGGCCAGCGACGTGGACGCGGCGGCCGACTTCCTGCCGACGGCCGAGGCCCCTGCGGCCTTTCCGGCAGAAGATGGCGGCTATGACGGGAGCGGCACCGTGCTCCAGATCGGCCAGGAACTGGTGCAGTACGCCGAGCGCTCGCTCACGCCCCCGTACGGCTTCCGCGGCTGCCGGCGCGGGCATCTGGGGACCCAGGCCGCCACACACCAGGCGGGCGACTCGATCGACCACCTGGTCCGCGCCTACGGCTACCACATGTTCGACATGGACACAACACTGCTGGACGAAGTGACCACCCATTTCGCCCGCGTGGCCAATGCGTGCAATATCGACATGCTGTATTTCGACGGGTCCGAGCGGCTGCAGGGCGATCACTGGTACTACAACGCGAAACTCCACAAAGCGTACTACGACAAACTGGAGAACAAGGACGCACTGTTGCAGGCCAGCAGCTTCAGCCACTACTCGTGGCACTTGCTGGCCCGCTCCGCGTCGGCCGACGGACACGGCGACTTGAAGGGGTACCTGGATGAACGCTCCCCCTGGTTCACCTCCTTCGGCGCCACCGGCATGCCGCTGGACATCGGCTGGTACTACGGCTACGACCCCACCGCCACCCCCGACATGTTCGAGTATGTGCTGGGCACCACCATCGGCTACGACGCGTCGATGTCGTTCCAGGTGTCCGTCGATGCGGCGCGGCAGCATCCGTTTACCGGCGAAATCCTCGATCTGATCCGGCGCTATGAACAGCTGCGACTCTCGGGTCGCGTGGATGCCGCCATGAAGGAGCGTCTGCGCATCGATCCGCAGCTGGGTGGCCAGCAGGAACCCGCGGAGCGCGCCCAACGGCTGGACCTGCGCCGCGAGTATCGGCTGCTGGGAGACGACGGACACGAGTTCTTCCAGCGCGTCGTGTATGCGCCGTGGCACACCGTGATGTCCGCTGAGCCGGCCGAGAACTCCTGGCCGGTACGCGTGGCCGCCGGCCCGGTGCGCGCGGGTGTCCAACTCCATGCGCTCGGCGGCACCTGGCTCAGCCCCGGACCATCCTACACGTCGGACGACGCCATCGTACTCGAAACGTTCGACGATCTCGCGCCCTACGCGGGCCAATCCGCCGGGTCCGCGCCGGTCCGCGAAATCGGGCCGGGACAGGCCGGGGCCGTCCTGCCCGGCGTCACACAACGCCTGGAACTGCGCAGCGACGGCGGCCGCGCCGGAGCGCACTACGCGGTCTATACCGCCGAAAGCACTCTCGCCACCGCGGACGGCTGGTCCGCCATCGGCAAACAGTTCGACCCACCACTGGATCTCTCGGCCCATCAGGGCATCGGCTTCTGGCTGCGCGGGGACGGCCGGGGCGGCGCATTTAAGCTGCAGCTGAGCGACTCCCGCGGCGCCACCGACTACTATATCTCCAACGACTTCGAAGGCTGGCGCTATCAACAGCTCCCACGCCCCACTCCCGACCCCATCGATTACAGCCAGGTCACCAACCTGACGCTTTACTACAACGGCCTGCCCGCCCGTACCACCGCCGCCTGCGCGATCGACGATATCAAAGCGCTCCCCACCCTGGACGAGCGCGCGCTGGTCGACCCGGTCATTGAGGTGGCCGGCCAACGCTTCGCCTGGCAGGGCACGTTGCGCGAAGGCCAGTACCTCACGCTCTGGCCGGGCGAACCGGCACTACTCAACGCTCCCGGACAGTCCGCACCCGAACGATCGGCCCATCCAGTTCCCGAGTGGACACTCCCGGCCGGAGAATTCACCGCCCGCCTGCTCTGCCGTCCGCCCCAAAACATGCCGGTCCGCGTGCGGCTGACGCTCCAGCCGCCCGAACGGCACGAAATCGGGCCGGCCGAGTCGCCTGGAAGTTAGACCGACTGACGCCCCACACGGCGCTCCACACGCCCCACACCTGGCGAGCCCCCCACAAAGAGGCCATGGGGACACACGTCCCCCGCCCGCATTTTGCTGGCGTTATCCACCCCCACAAGCTCTAATCGAGGAAAAATCGGAAAAAGCTGTCCACGCTGAACGCCGTTGCATCACAAGCTGTTGCATCACAAGTTGCTCAGATTAGAGTAAGTGTCATAGTCGATATGACCCGGTTAGCCGGTGCGATCCTCCCCGTGGGACGCGTCGGAGTAGCCCAATACGTACGGACCCGAGAGGGGTGAGCCGTTGTGGAGTCCTAATCAGTCTCTGTCGTTATCCGGCAGTTTTGTAGACGCCGTGCGCGCACGCAACAGCGGAACTCATGCCTTTCTGTTTTGCCCGAACCACCTGATTTAACCACCATACAGACGACCCAGTTCGTACTAGGGAGAGTTTTCTCATGACCCTGCGACGCCCTCATCGCTCTCTCCATCATCAGCGGGTACTGCGTCAGACCGATTGCGATCGTGCGCGCCGCGAGACCCTGCGTCATCTCACCGTTGAGTCACTCGAGCCTCGGCGCCTGCTGGCGGTCGGTCCGGAGTTGTTGGAGATCAGGGTGGATGGTCGCCTCACTCAAGACGGCGACATCCGGCACGACGCGTTCCGCGAGTTGCTCTTTCAGTTCGACACGGACGATGCGATCAACCCGGCGACGCTGAGTGGTTTTCAGCTGAGCCGTGCGGGGGACAACGGCGTCCTGGGTGATCAGGACGATGTGGTGGTGGCGGCCGGTTACCGGGGTCTGGGTGTATCGCCGAACGAGGTGATCCTGCGGTTCGCCGAGGCGTTGCCGGACGACGTCTATGGCATTCACGTTGACGGGTCGGTGACGAATATCAATGGAGTGCCGTTCAATGGCGGCGAGGATCTGGACGTTCAGTTCACGTTGGACCAGGGGACGCAGGTCATTTCGGTGGTGCCGCAGCCGGTGGTGCGTGATCCGGCCACGGGCGCGCTGAGTCAGGCGAAGGACCAGATCGTTGTGTACTTCGACAGTTCGCAGCTGGACGCGGCGGCAGCGTCGAATCCGGCCTTCTACCAGCTGGTGGATGCCTTGACGGGTGCCTTATTGGTGCCGCAGCAGGTGCAATACGACGCGGCCGCGCAGCAGGCCGTGCTCACCTTCGCCGACGAGTTGTCGGACAGCACCTATCGCCTGCAGATCGGCGTGTCGGATGAACCGAACAACTCGGCACCGACGGCGACCAGCGTTGGGACGCTGGTGCAGCGGGCGGAGCACGTGGTCTACGACAGTCCGGTGACTGTGGACGAGAGCGGCGACCCGATCACGATCCCGATCCGCGACAACGAGACGGTGTCGTCGCGCATTTCGGTCCGGGACACGTACCTGGTCCGCGACATTGACGTCGAGATCAACATGGACCACGCGTATTCGCCCGACTTGCGTGTGCACCTGGTGGGTCCGAGCGGGGACCGGGTCGAGCTGATTCTGGTGACTCCCACGCAGGGGGTGCTGGGCCCGTTTACGGGGACGATCCTGGACGACGAAGCGACCGTTTCGATCACCGCTGGGGAAGGTCCGTTTACCGGGCGTTTCCGGCCGGTCGAGTCGCTCAGCGTCTTCGACGATTTGTCGGTCACCGGCTCGTGGCGGCTGGAGATCCAGGACACGGCGGCGGGCAACGAGGGAGAGCTCATCAGCTGGAAGTTGATTGTGAACGATCCGGCGGACACGCCGCCCGACTATGCCAAGACATCGAGCCTGGGGGGCGATTCGCTGGGCGGTCACAACGACGTGGACCTGTACCGGGTGGACGTCATGGCAGCCGGGGTGATCACGGTCGCGCTCGCGCCAGCGGGCACGCTCGACGGCGTCCTGCGCGTCTTCACAGCGGCCGGCACCGAGCTGGCGCAGTCCGACATGCCAGGGCAGGGTGCAAGCGAGACGCTGTCGGTCTCGGTGCCCGACGCCGGCACGTATTTTGTCGGTGTGTCGAGCAGCGCCAACGTCGCCTATCTGCCGTTGACCGGCAGCGGGGCGAGTGGCGGCACATCGAGTGGCAGCTACACGATCGCGATCTCGTTCGATCAGCCGTTGGACCGCAACGACGACAAT
>DAISIS010000482.1:0-4462 GCA_036821925.1 Pirellulaceae bacterium | reverse complement strand
CGCCTTCCGGCGCGGCCGCGACGATCACCGGCGGCTTCTCCACCCCGGCCGACACCACTTCGACCACCGGGCCGAACACGATCTCGTCGGAGGCGAGCCCCTCGTCGCTGACAAACAGCGGCGGCGACGGACTGGCCACCGGCGGAGCCACGGCCACAGGTGGGATGGGGGGCGGACAACTCTCCGGCTCCGCCGCCGGCGCCACGGGTCCGCCTTCGAACTGCATGGCCCGCAGCATGTCCCCCACATTGCGATACCGCTTGGCCGGATCCTTGAACAACGCCCGTTCGATCACACGGCGGAAGCGCGGCGGAACCAGGCTCAGATCGGGGTCCGCCGTGAGGTGCTTCATGATGATTTCCTGGCTGCTCTCGCCCTCAAACGGGACGTGGCCGGTCAGCATTTCGCAGAGGATGATCCCGAGCGCATAGATGTCGATCTCCTTGCCGTAGACCCCCTTGCCGATCTCGGGCGCCATGTAGTGAAATGTCCCGACGCTTTCGGTCTGGCCGCTGCGGCGACTGCAGGAGATGAACTTGGACAGCCCGTAGTCGCCGATCTTCACCACCCCCTCGTCCCGGAAGATATTGCCCGGTTTGAGGTCGCGGTGGACGATGCCGTGGTCGTGCAGGTAGGCCACACCGGCCGCGATCCCGCCGAACCAGAACTTCACTTCCTCCAGCGGCATGCCCTGGGGATGGCGATCGATCACGTCCTTGAGGCTCTCCCCCGACACGTACTCCATCACAATCCAGCCTTCACCCAGATCATCGTGTCGGATGTCGTAAATGGAGATGAGATTGGGGTGCTTCAGGTTCAGGCACTGCGTGACCCCCCGGATCTCCACCTCCAGATTCCGCTGGATGCGTTTGAGCGCCACCTCCTTGCCCGCGTCGCTGGTGGCAAAATACACCTCGCCAAAACCACCGATCCCGACGCCCCGCTTGATTGTGTATCCCTCCAAGGGGCGCGCACCGGATGCGTAGATGAACTTCATCGGACCGGCCCCCGCCGAATAAGGTGACTGCCGGGCAGCCGTCTGCTCCAAGTGCTGGCCGCCTTGTTCTAGAGTAGCGGCTCGTTCATGCATTTGTCCAGTTTCTCCCGGCTTGCGCCTGCAATCGTTGTCGTTCACGGCAGCTCCTCCAGGCTCATGGAGAAGTCGCTGCCGGTAACGTGCGAGTTCTGGTGGAGCTGCCCCCGTCCGTCGCACAGACGCCCGTCAATCTCAATGGCCTCCATCGCCCGGCAGCACAGATCGCCATCGCGACGATACAGCACCACATCACCCTGCCAGTCCCGGCAGATGACGTGATTCTGCCATTTCGGCCCCAGCACACACGATTCGGCCATCAGCAGCACGCCGTCAGCCGAGGGGGCGGTGCGGTGGTGGCTGACGAAGTCCAGGCGGGCGGAGGCGCTCAGCGCGTGGGGCTGCCGGAAACGCAGACGCACGGTCTGCGCCAGCTCGATCTCGTCCCGGTCGCTCAGCAGCGTCTTGCCGTGAATCGCCTGGCCGTTGATGCGGGTCGCCTGCCACGGCTCGATCACATATCCGTCACCCTGCCGCGCAATTCTGGCGTGTCGACGCGACAGATCGGCCTGGATCGGGATCTCCACGCGACAACCGGGACATGCCTGTCCCAGAATCACCTCGTCACCCAGGCACACCAGGTAGCCCCCCACCCCGTCGATCCACAGCAGGAACCGGCGGCCCATCGGCCGCTCGGCGAGGCGGACTCCGGGGGCGAGCCGGATATCGGTGTCGGTCGTCAGCAGCCGTTCGCCGGACCCGTTCCAGGCGCGCGTCTGGCCCAGATTGTGCCGCGGTTCGTCCACCGGCGTGCCGACCTTGGCCCAGGCCTGGCAGCGGAGGCTCTGCGCCAGGCGGCACTCCGGTGCCATCTCGAGTGCCTGGTCCGCCAGACGTACCACCTCCGTCCATTGCTCGCGGGCCATCGCCCGGTGCAGCGATTCGGTCAGCACACGAAACGGTTCGATGCACGCGTGATAGGCGCGCACTTTGTGCGCCACGTACTCAAGCTTGGGGCGGATGGCATCAGCCGCTTTGGCCTGCGCTTCCGCCTCGACGAACTTGCCGCGCAGGGCCAGATGGCGTGCCGATTCCAGCCGCCGGGCGACTTCCTTGAGCCACCGCAGCGGCTCGTCCTGGACCTGCATCCGCTCGAGTGTCTCGAGCAGCGCAATGGCGCGCGCCGGATCGCCGTTCTCCACCTGACTCTCCGCCTCGCCCAGCGCCAACGCGACAATCTCCTCCCGGGCTGCCAGCACCGCGCTGATGTCCCCTGCCAGCGACCGGGCGGCCTGCAGGTCACGCCAGCCTGCCGACAGGTCGCCCTGAATGACGCGGCGGCGGCCACGCTCAGCCAGTTCTCCGGCGACGCGGGTGCTCAGTCGCTTGCCGGGCAGATACTGCCGAAGATCACTCTGCAGGAGCAGCTGACAGGCTTCATCCAGTTGGCCCTGGTCTGCTGCTTCCTCGGCTTCGCGTAGTCTCAATCGCCAACCTTGGAACATGGCTCCCGCCCATACCCGTCTGAGTTCGCGCCCACAGCCCCTACGGACGCCGGTCGCCCGGCGCTCGACGCCACAAACCAAAAGGGGGCTCAGACACAACGCCTGAGCCCCTGGACCCGGTCATCCGCTCAGCGCGCCTCCGCGTTTGCCAGGCCCGCCACCTGGTCGTGCGCGGTGCGACCGAAATGCTTCGTGACAGCGTCCACCACATTCTCGGCGTCCGCGTCATCCTCTTCCAGCGGAATGCGGTCACTCAGCTCCACCTGCTGACTCATCATCTTCTCCGTCACGTCCAGCCGGGTGCTGATCTCGTTGATCAGGTCCCGCGTCCGGGCCAGTTGACTGTCGTCGAAGTTGAACTGGCTAGTCGTCTGCGCGACCTCCACCATCTTCAGGCGGGCTTCCAGGTTCTCAATCTCGACCGTCAGCTGGCGTTTGGCCGCCAGCATGCCCTCCAGCTTGTCCCGCGCGGCTTTCAGGCCGTTCTGGCGCACCCGCAGGATCTTCTGCAGCTGGTCGACCGTAGCCTCCGCCGTCCTGTGGTGTGCGAAACGGTTGGCCAGGTCGGTCTTGACCTCACCAGCGGAATAGCTGCGCCCGGCGTAGACGAACTGGCTGTTTCCCGACTCCAGGTCGCCTTTGAGCCGCAGGATCTCATCCTGAGACTTGGCCAGCTGCTTCTCGTTTTGCTCCAGGTCCCGCTCCAGCTTCGCGATCTCCACTTCTTCCCGGGCAATCAAGTGCATGTTCCGTTCGATTTCGGGACCCAGTTCCTTGATCATCCCCCGCGCCCGGTCAATCTCGAACTTCACCGGCACATTGCTTTTCACCTGGTGATGCACGCGGTCCATCGCGGTAGTGACGTAGCTCCAAGCCCCACGACCACAGAACAAACCAGCCAGCAACAGCACGGCAGCCCCCAGAAACAACGTCTTCTTCACCATCTTTCACCCTCCTCGTATCGTATGTCTGTACCGCGGATTAGCGAACTTCTGTCGAGCGTCCATCCCGTTTAGCGACGCTGCCAATGCGTTGCTTACACCGGAGATATTCGCCCGCTTGAGCCGTTTATTTTGGATGCCGGCGACCTTTATTATTTCTTGCGCAGGACGCAGACCGGAGCCACCGGCGGACGGTCCGGCAGGAAGCGGGGCAAAGTCTAACGGCGACAGCACAGACATCTCGAAACTGGCCCGGCGCCCAACCGATCAATAACAACGACAGCCGCGCTGTTCGGTTTGATGGCGGCAGTGAGGCGAAATTGCGACATATTTGCCCATGAGATGGCCGCGTCAGCTCTGGAAGGGAATCCAGAGAAAATCGCAAGTCAATCGGCAACAAGCGTTTACCACAAAAGCGTCTGTTCTTCCCTGGCCATTGGCACAGGGAATGCACCTGCTCCCTCCCGATGCGGCCGCCAAACCCCAATCGGCCGCGGCAACCGAGTTGTGGAGGCGAGCGACCAATGAGAACTGTCAAACCCCTGTCCAATCCCTGGTCGACTACCGCGCTCGTTGCTGAGCTTGACGACACCGCTCTGAAGAGTGGTCACGCGCTGCTGGACCAGCTGCGTTCTGAGGAATTCTGCCAGTGGATCGACGGCCAGCTGGAGGAACTCGAGGCCCGGTTCCGGGAATACTCCACCTACGGCTCAATTCGCCGGTCGCTGGGGCGCTGAATCCCTCCGCCTGCGCCAGCCCGTCGCAGCGCGGGCCCGCCTGTCGTGGCGGCGTCCACCTCTGGTCCGACCTGGCGCGACCTGCGCTGCATCATGAACAGCCCGGCGATTGTCATGGCCACTCCGAGCCAGAGTGTCGAGGACGAGCTTTCGGCGAAGACCAGGATCCCGACCACAGCGGCCATCGCAGCCTGCGAGGAGCTCAGCGCGTTGACGTACAGCACCGGAATCAGCTGCAGGGATTTG
>DAISIS010000481.1:0-4465 GCA_036821925.1 Pirellulaceae bacterium | reverse complement strand
CATCCTCGATGTGATCGCGGCCGTGCTGCATTCGCTGATTGACATCCATCATGCAGTGGTCACGCAAGAGGCTGATGACAGCGTTTCAGTGAACCTGCATTTCGACGTCGACACGCCCTTCGTAACAGTACAGTCCCAGCGCGATGCAAGCGCCACGCTCGCCATTACACCAAAGCAGCGTTTTCCGCTGCGAATCCGCGTTCCCGCCTGGGCCGCGCGCGATTCTGTGCAAGTGCAGCTAGCAGGCCAGTCACTGCCTTGGCGCTGGGACGGATCGTTTGCATTCATCGCCCAGGAGAGGATCACACCCAACACCACCATCACGCTCCAGCACGACCTGCCACAACGCGAGACGGTGGAGGAGCTGCCGGTCAGCCACCGCAGGTTTCGTCTCCACTGGCGCGGCGACGACGTCATCGCGTGTGAGCCACGTGTACCGATCTACGCAGAAGAGAAGAACTCGCAAGGGAAAGGCGACGGCACATGACATGCGTTGTTCACGGCAACAGCACCGCGCCGGTGCATTGCAGCAGACGGCCCGACTGGACGCGATGTCTTTTTGCGCGGTGTTTTCTCACGCTGACTGTCGGATGGGCCCTTCAGTTCCTGCCCGCGGAAGTGGCGGCCGAGATTCTGACGGTCGTAGAGACGTCTTGCCTGCGGCTGGCGGTCAGCAGCGATGCGCGTGTGGTGGAGTTTGTGGATCGTCAGAGTGGCGAGAACTGCGTGGCAGGGGAGGGGGGGCCGTGCGCCTGGGTGCGCAAGGCCAATCGGATGTTGCCGGCCACGTCGGCCGCGCTGGTCGACGGTCAGTGGCATGTGCGGTTCGGCGACTCGGGCATGGAGGCGGTGCTCCGCGTAACCGCACAGGCACGGCATCTGACCTGGGAAGTTGTGTCGCTCAGCGACGAAGACATCGACGAGTTCGTGTTCTGCGATGTGCCGTTGAAGCTGCAGGGAGTGCCCGCCGAGCCGTTTGCCGCCACTGCGCTGGCGCTGAACCTGAAGACCCATGTCGCGGAACTGCCGCGCGCGGCAAGTCGTTTGCGGGCGGCCTGCTATCCCAAGTTCGGTTGCGTCGGGGCGGCTGTGGCGATCGTGGCCACTCCCGCCGCGGACATGCGTGCCGCGCTGCAGGAAGCCGTCTCCGCGGCACCCGAGCTTCCCCACTCCCCCTTGGGCGGCCCCTGGGCACTCGACGCCCACCTCAATCGCGGGTCGTATCTGTTCGACCACGCCGGCATCACGGAAGCGGAGGTGGACGAGTGGATCGCCCTGGCACGCAGCCTGGGCATGACACAGATCGACTTCCACAATGGCAGCTCGATTCGATTCGGCGATTTCCGGCCCAATCCTGTGCGCTATCCGCAAGGCCGTGCGAGCCTGCGGGCGGTCATCGATCGACTGCATGCGGCGGGGATTGTGGCGGGATTGCATACGTACGCGTTCTTCATCGCCAAGGACTGTCCCTGGGTCACGCCGGTGCCTGACCCGCGACTGGCCAGCGATGCCACATTCACCCTGCCCGCAACACTGACTGCCACGTCCGACGCGATAGCTGTATCGGAATCCACTGAGAACATGTCGGCCGTCACCGGGTTCTTCGTGCGGAACAGCGTAACGCTGCGGATCGACAACGAGCTGATTACGTACACTGGTGTGCGAACAGAGCCGCCGTACGGGTTTACCGGTTGTCAGCGCGGCGCGTATGGAACCCAGGCAGCCGCGCATGCAACTGGCGCGCAGGTCCACCATCTGAAAGAGTGCTTCGGACTGTTCGTGCCGGACCCGGACACGACGCTGCTGACCGAGATTGCCGACGCTACGGCCGACACGTTCAATGAGTGCGGCTTCGACATGATCTACTTCGACGCGTTGGACGGCGAAGACATTCTGGGTGGCGCGGAGTGGGGCTGGCACTATGGCTCGCGATTTGTGTTTGAGGTGTGGCAGCGGCTCAAGAAACCGGCGTTGATCGAGATGAGCACATTCCACCATCACCTGTGGTATGTGCGCAGTCGCATCTGGGCCTGGGACCATCCGACGCGCAGCCACAAGCGGTTCGTCGACCTGCACGTCGCAGACAACGAAGACAACCGCCCCATGTTCCTGCCCGGCGAGCTGGGCTGGTGGGCACTCAAGAACTGGTCCGGTCCGCAGGGGGAGCGCACCTTTGCTGACGATATCGAGTATCTGATGACCAAGGGTCTGGCAACGAACACGGGATTCGCTTTGATGGGCATCGACCCCACCACCGCCAAGACGGTCCCGGCTCTGCCACGTCTGGGGGCCATCGTCAAACGCTACGAAGATCTGCGGCATTCCGGCCAGGTCAGCGCGGCCCTGGCCGAACAGCTGCGCCAACCGGGTGCCGAATTCACGCTCCTAGGCAACGTGGAGTCCGGCTGGCAGTTCGTGCCGGTCGATTACGCGAAGCACCGCGTGGACCAAGGCAGCGGTCCGTCGGCGACGTGGCGCACGACGAACAAATTCGCGGCGCAACCCGTGCGGCTGCGTATCGAGGCGCTCATGGCGGCCGGCCCCTACGACGCGGCCGCGAATCTGACACTCGCCAACTTCCAGTCGACCGACGAATTCTCGCAGCAAGCCGTGTCGCCGGGCGTGACGGTCGAGCTCACTACGGCCACCGAACCTGCCCAGGCGGGCATCGCGAGCGGCTGCTACTGCGCCACGAACAACGGCTCGACTCCCACGGCCGCCTGGACCATGATGGCCAAACCGTTCGCCCCACCCACCAACCTGAGCGCGCATCAGGCTCTAGGGGTCTGGATTCACGGTGATGGCCAGGGCGAAATCCTCAACTTCCAGCTGCGCAGTCCGGAGCACCTCGTGGGCAACCTCGCCGATCACTATGTGCCGATCGACTTCACGGGCTGGCGCTATGTGGAACTGATCGAGCCGGAAGGGGCGCGCTGGTCCGACTACCAATGGCCGTACGGAAACAGGTATGCAATCTATCGCGAGTCGATCCAGCACGGCCAGATCAGCAGCCTTGGTGTGTGGTATACCAACCTGCCGCAAGGCAAGCAGGTGACGTGTTATTTAAGTCCGGTCAAGGCGCTGCCCTTGGCCGCCACAAAACTGATCAATCCATCCGTGCGCGTGGGCGACGCGCAGCTCACGTTCCCTGTGGAAATCGATAGCGGCTGCTACCTGGAGTTCAACAGCCTCGACGATTGCCGCCTGTACGGGCCGCAAGGCGAATTGATCCGGACCGTCTCACCCACGGGACCGGTTCCGCAGCTTGCATTTGGCGAGAACTCACTGGCGTTCCGCTGTGACTCGCCACCCGGTATCCGCGCCCGCGCATATGTCACGGTGATCACACAGGGTGAACCGTTGCAGAGCGACTAACCGTTGTCTATTTGGCCGCCTGCGTGATGCCGATGAGGCGGGCCAGGGCGTTGGCCAGCTGGTCGAGGGCCGCGGTATCGGGCAGCGTCAGGTGCATTTGCGGGCGCCCCTGTGCATCGGGTGTGACCAGCGACTCGAGGCCGCCGCGCACCGCGTGCAACACGCCGTCGCTCGGCGGCGCCCCTGCGCTGGGAACCAGCTGGTTGACCAACTCGCAGACCGCCGTAATGACCTGACTGCCGGCGGTCGCCACGCGTTGCTGCCGGGCGGTCAGGGCGTCCGCTTCCTGCTGCACGTGCTGCTGGCGCGTGCGATCCTGCGCCGCGACGGGCCGTTCGCCCACCAGGTTTTCCAGACGCCGCTTGAGGTCGTCCATGTGGCTGCGCAGCTGCAGTTGCGTGACATCCGATTCGGCATCCAGCGCAGCCAGCGCCAGGTCGCGTTTATCGGCCAGCGTGGTCAACAACCGCTCCTCGAACGTGTTGACGGAGACGAGCAGGTAGACGTCCACAGGCTGTTTCTGGCCCATCCGATGAGCGCGGGAAATCCGCTGCTCCAACACCGCTGGATTCCACGGCAGCTCGACGTTGATCACGGTGTTGGCAGCCTGGAGATTCAGCCCTGTGGAGCCGGCATTGGTGGTCATGAAGAGCCGGCACGCCGGGACCTTCTGGAAACGATGGACCAGCTGCTGGCGTTTGCGCTGCGGTACCGACCCGTCCAGCCGGACGTAATCGATGTCGAATCGTTTCAGCTGCCGTTCGATCAGGTCCAGCATCGTCGTCCATTCGGAGAACAACACGGCCTTGCGGTCGGGCTGCTGCCACAGTTGCTCGAACAGATCAGCCAGGTACTCAAGCTTGGTGGAAAACGCCGGCTCTTGCTTGTTGACCAGAAACGTGCTGTTCGCCGCCATGCGGGCGACCAGCAGATGCTGCTGGATGCGGATCAGATCCATCTCGGTCAAGAACCGTTTCGAGGCGATCTGGCCGGCCCGCTTGACGTTCTCCCAGCTGAGCGCCGCCTGTTCCTCGCTGGCCGGGATCCGGACGATCTCCGTGGTGCGTTCCGGCAGCTGCTGGAGCACTGA